>NZ_PGCP01000035.1 GCF_002812985.1 Aeromonas lusitana | reverse complement strand
CGTCGCCGTTGGCCACGTTGTAGGTCCACTCACCGCCTTCGGTGATGGTCAGGGTCCCCAGTGCACCCGCGCTCGGGGTGCCGTTGCCGGCCACGAACTTGGCTTCATCCGCCCCGTCCACGTCGGTCACGGTCAGCACGCCGCTGTCGGTCAGGGTCGGGTTGGTCGTGTCTTCCACCACAGCGCCGCTGTCGTTGCCGCTGATGACAGCCGCATCGTTGACGGCTGTAACCACCCCAGTCACACCTGCGGTGGCGGTATGCAAGCCATCGCTGATGCTGTATTCGAAGGCGATATTGCCATTGAAATCAAGGGCCGGCGTGAAGACAAGCTGGCCGTTGGTCAGGGTGACAGTGCCATTGTTGATGGCAATTGAGCCGCCTTCCGCGATGACCTGGCCATTGATGGCCGTGATAGTCAGTCGATCCCCATCCAGATCCCCGTCGTTGCCAAGTACGTTGAGGGTGACTGTGCCATCTTCCGCCATGGTGAACTGGTCATTCCCAGCCAAGGGTGGCGCGTTGACCACACTGTTGTCTGTGCCCTTGGAGGAGGTATTTCCTGCCGAGTCAGTGAGAGTGGCATCGACGGTGATGGGGCCATTGATTGGCAGATCCGTCGTCGGGATGGTGAGATTGACCTGCGCCTTGTTGATGTCATCTGCCGTCAGTACGGACGAACTATCGGGCACGCCATCACCATTCCAGTCCACATCGAGACGATCCCCGACTTTGGCATCGGCAGGCAGACGAATAATCACATCCACGCCATTAGCTCGCTCGTTGGCGGAGATGACGTTGTCTGCCCCGTCCTGGATCTCGACCAGCGGCGCCGACGGCGCCGTGCTGTCCACGCTGCCGTTGTCGGTGGCGGTGCCGGTATTGCCGGAGGGATCGGTCACCGAAGCCGTCACGTCATAAGGGCCGTCGGCCAATGGAGTGGTGACATCGACACTGAAGCTGCCATCCGGATTGACCGTGGTGATCAGTGTCTGTTGATTGCCGTTGGCATCGGTCACCAGCAGGGTCACTGTGCTGCCCGGCAGCGCATCTGTGGTCCCGGTCAGGGTAGGGGTCTTGTCATTGGTGTTGTCAGGCGCTGAGACGGTAATGACGGGCGCCGTCAGATCGACATTCTCGTCCTCGCCATCCCGCGCCTCGGCGACGATGCCCGGCTCGCCCGGATTGGCGGTGTCAAAGCCGGCGGCCGCTATGGTGGCGTCCCCGATTCTGTCGATGGAGACAAAGCCGCCGTTGCCGCTGGCACCGGCGACCCCACCCACGTTACCGGCGGCGGGTGCACCGCCCGCGGCAGAGGCTTCGAAGGTCTTGGTCGGGTCAGCCCCTGCCAGAATGGCTTTCTGCAGGGCGGCGATATCGTCAGGAGTCTGGGCGACATTGTTCTGCGCCAGCAAGATATCTTCCGCAGCGGATACAGGCTCCTTGGTCGGGCTCAGGGTAAAGGTGGTATCCCCCCCCTGGAAACGGGCACCGTCCGGAGCAAGCAATACCGCATCCTTGGGCAGCACATCGCCTTCGGCCAGAGGTGTTTGGCTCCCGTCAGCGGCAACCAGATAGATTTTGCCTTGCAACTGGGTAACGACGACATCCTGATCCAATACGATGTTATGGCTGCTCATGGTTTCTCCTGAAATATCTATGGGCATATACGTCCAGCCTCTAATGTGCCTGCGAAACAGGCTAGAAACCAGTGAGAAAAATCGAATGGATGGACTGATATGAGACTGGGTTTTGCGCTAAAACCGAAGGGAGGTAGAAAGGAATAAAATTAGTTAAATCAATAGCATCAATTGTGACTAATGGCAGATGGGAGCCCAGACAGGGCTCCCATCACATCACTCTCTCCCCGGCCCAGAGCGGCCAGAAGTTGAAACTAGATGCGCTACAGGTACAAAGCACATCGACAGTCACACCCCGGCCCACAGCAGGATGGCCAGCAGCTGGGGCGAGATGATCCGCAGGAACATCACCAGCGGATAGACAGTCGCGTAGGAGAGCGCACTGGCCCCGCTCGTGGGGTGCATGCCGTTGGCAAACGCCAGGGCGGGAGGATCCGTCATGGAGCCCGCCAACAGGCCACAGAGGGTGAGGTAATTGAGCTTGCCATAGTGACGAGCCAGGAAACCGACCACCAGCAGCGGGATCAGGGTGATCGCCATGCCATACATCATCCAGGCGGGACCATCGCCGTTGATCAGGGTATCGATGAAGCCGGCGCCGGACTTGAACCCCACCACCGCCAGGAACAGCACTATGCCGATCTCCCGCAGCGCCAGGTTGGCACTCGGTGGCATGAACCAGTAGAGCTTGCCGATGCTGCCGATGCGAGACAGGATCAGCGCCACCACCAGGGGGCCGCCTGCCAGCCCGAGCTTGAGGGCCGCGGGGAAACCCGGCAGGTAGAAGGGAATGGAGCCAAGCAATACGCCCAAGCCGATGCCGATGAAGACCGGCAGCATCTGCACCTGTTGCAACTTCTGCTGGACGTTACCCACCACGCTGGTCACCGCCTCGATGGCATCGAGCCGCCCCACCAGGTTGAGGATGTCACCAAACTGCAAACTGGTCTGGCTGGTCGGCACCAGCTCGATCCCGGCCCGGTTGAGGCGCGAGATGACCACGTCGTACTTCTGCTTGATGTCGAGATCACGGATCCTCTTGCCGAGCACCTGCTCGTTGGTGACCACCACCCGCTCGACCCGCAGATCCGTGCCCCGGGTGGAGAGGGAGGTATCCACCTCCTCCCCCAGTACCAGCAGCACCTTGTGCAGGGCGTGGCGCTCCCCCACCAGGTGCAGCAGATCGCCGAGTTCGATGCGCGAGTCGGGACGCGGCACCATCAGCTCGTCACCACGTTTGAGGCGCGAGCAGATCACATCCGCCTCGTCCAGACTGGGGATCTCGCCGAGCATCAGACCGTGCATGTTGGGGTTGCGCACCGCGATGTTGATGGTCTGCAGGCTCTCCTTGGTCTTGCCCGCCTGCTGCTCGAATGCGGTCGCCTCTTCCTCGATCTTGATGCGAAAGAACACGCGAATGAGCCACATGGTGAGCAGGATGCCGCAGATACCGAACGGATAGGCCACCGCATACCCCATGCCCATCAGCCCGGTCATGCCAGGATCAGCGCCGAGTTCGGCCAGGATCTGCTGGCCCGCACCGAGGGAGGGGGTATTGGTGACGGCGCCGGAGAAGACCCCGAGGATCACCGGCAAGGGCACGTCAAACAGCTGGTGCAGCGCCGCGGCCACCACACAGCCAAGCATCACCAGCAGGGCGGCGAAACCGTTGAGCTTGAGGCCTGAGCTGCGCAGGGAGGAGAAGAAACCGGGACCGACCTGGATGCCTATGGTGTAGACGAACAGGATCAGACCGAATTCTTGAATAAAGTGAAGGGTTTGCTCATTTAGCTGCAAACCGGACAGACCGGCAAAGTGGCCCACTATGATGCCGCCGAACAGCACCCCACCGATCCCCAAACCAACGCCATAGACTCGCCAGTTTCCCAGCCAGAGTCCCAGCACCGCCACCAGCGACAACATGCTGATGGAAAGCGCGATTTCACTCATGTGTGCATCCTTTCCAAGCTGAACTGACCCTAGCTTGTCAGCAAACGAGGAGTCCGACTGTGGGATGCAGCACGAATTCAGGCTTTGATGTTCACAAAAATACCAATAAAGGGCTAGTCACTCGACATAGCCATAGATGGCCACGAAGTGACACAGGCTCCCCCCCAGCACAAACAAGTGCCAGATGGCATGGTTATAGGGAATTCGCCTGGCTACATAGAAGATCACCCCCAGACTGTATACCAAGCCCCCCAGCCCGAGCAGCAGCAACCCCTCTCCCGCCATATGCAGGTAGAGCTGATAGACGACCACTAGCGACAGCCAGCCCAGCATCAGGTAGGTGAACAGTGACAGCCGCTTGAAACGGTTGATAAACAGCAACTTGAACACCACTCCGGCCAGGGCCAGGGCCCAGATCACCACCATCAGCCCCTGGGCCAGCGGGGTGTCGAGGGCCACCAGCAGAAACGGGGTATAGGTGCCGGCGATGAGCAGGTAAATGGCGCAGTGATCGAACACCTTGCACCAGCGTCTGGCCGCTCCGGCGCCCATGCTGTGATAGAGGGTGGAGGCGAGATAGAGCAGCACCAAGCTTATCCCGTAGAGGCCATAGCTCAGCAGCACCTGGGGACCTTCATTCCAGCCCTTGTGCAGCAGCAGGCCCAGACCCAGGATCCCGAGCCCCAGCCCCAGCCCATGGCTGAGACGGTTGGCCCACTCCTCTTTCGGGGAATAGTCAGTCAGATCGTTCATCGCATACTCCAGTCCAAACTCGACTCACTCTAGCGATCCGAATTTCAGGCTACAAGTGTTAGCTCAAAATAAAAAGAGCGACGGGAACGGGATCCTGGTGGCCAGGAGATGGCTGCTCCCTCCATCCCTTTGGTGTATGCTCTGCGCCCGACGCCGATGCACCCCATGCGAATGGCAATGTCTGCCCGGCATGCTGGTCTGGAGAACCTGATGAAGCTGACTGAACTGTTTACACAACCGGATCCTGCCTTTGGCCAGGCCATGACGGCCCTGCTGGAGCGCTTCCATCACTCGGATGACAGTCAGGTACCCTATCAGCGGGGCAGCTTCACCCATCAACTCGATCAATCTCGCATGCCCACCGCCGGCATAAGTACAACAGAGTACCTCACTCGGCTGGCAACCCTGGTGCCCGGCGCCTCCCATCTCACCTCCCCACGTTACATGGGGCACATGACGGCGCCACTGCCGGCCTTCACCGCCGAGCTTTCCCGCCTGCTGGTGATGCTCAACCAGAATCCGATGAAGATGGAGTCCTCCCGCCTGCTCAGCTTCCTGGAACGAGAGGTGCTGGCCAAATTGCATCGCCTCATCTATGGCGAAGGCGATGCCTTCTACGACACGCACATGCATGCCAAGGATGCGGCCCTCGGCGTCATGACCAGCGGCGGCACCATAGCCAACGTCACCGCCCTCTGGCTGGCCCGCAACCGCGCCTGCGGCGACAACCTGTTTGCGCTCTATGAGCAGGGCTACCGCGGCGCCGTGATCCTGGGCTCTCGCTTGATGCACTACTCCTTCGACAAGGGCATGGATCTGCTGGGGCTGGGCGCCGCCAACGTGTGGCGACTCGATACCGATGCAGACAACCGGCTCAGCATCCCGGCACTGGAAGTCGCGCTGACACGCTGCAAAGAACAGAAGCTCAAGGTGCTGGCCCTGGTCGGGGTTGCCGGCAGCACGGATTTTGGTTCCATCGATCCCCTGCCCGAACTCGCCAGCATAGCGGCCCGCGAGCAGATCCACTTCCATGTGGATGCGGCCTGGGGCGGCCCGACTCTCTACTCCCCCCGTTATCAGGGCTTGCTGGCCGGGATAGCCCGGGCCGATACCGTGACCCTGGATGGTCACAAGCAGCTCTTGGTGCCGCTCGGTACCGGAATGCTGCTCTGCCGTCAGCCGGATCTGATGATGACGGTGAAACGGGAGGCGCCCTACGCCATTCGAGCGACCTCCTTCGATCAGGGTCGTTTCACCCTGGAAGGTACCCGCCCCGCCAATGCGCTCTACCTGGACGCCGCCTTCCAGCTGCTGGGTCAGCAGGGCTACGCCGAACTCATCGAGGCCAACTACGACAGAGCCCGGCTGATGGCCGAGCTTATCGAGGCGAGCCCCGCCTTCGAGCTGATGTCGGCGCCCGTGATGAACCTGCTCTCCTACCGCTGCATCCCGCCCCATCTGCAAGGCAAGGCGCTGGATGAGGAGGCGAACGAGCAGATCAACCGCTTCAATGTGGCACTGCAAAAAGCGCAGCGGGCCGAGGGGCACAGCTTCGTCTCCCGCACCCAGCGCGCGGTGGGGCGCTACGACGAGCTGCCGCTCACCCTGCTGCGGGCCGTGCTGCTCAATCCGCTCATCGAGGAGCGGCATATCCGTGAACTGCTCGCCGACCAGGAGAGGCTGGGCCATGAGCTCGCCCGCGAGCTGTTTGGCGACGCCCGCTAGGCCAGTAATCCAGCCAATCCCCGTTAGAGGCGCCCCAGCACGGCAAGTCCCATGGAACCACGAGCCAACGTGGAGGTCTCAGGTCTGATCCCGAGCTTGTCGCAAACCGTCGTAAGCCAGGGATGGAACCGTGTCTTATTCATTTGCCGTTGCCTAACGGGCAGGTACACTGAGTAAAATTTTGAGGTTAATGAGCCCAGCATGAAGCAGTTTATTGAATTTATTCCCCTGATCGTCTTCTTCGCGGTCTACAAGTTTTACGACATCTACATGGCCACCGGCGCCCTGGTAGTGGTCACAGGCCTGCAGCTCGCCTACAGCTGGATCCGTTATCGCAAGGTCGAGAAGATGCAGCTGTTCACCTTCCTGCTGGTCGGCTTCTTCGGCGGCCTCACCGTCTTCTTCCACGACGATACCTTCATCAAGTGGAAGGTGACCGTGATCAACGTGCTGTTTGCCCTCGCCCTGCTCATCAGCCGCTACGGTTTTGGCAAGAACCTGATCAAGCAGATGCTGGCCAAGGAGCTGCAAGCACCGGATCGCATCTGGGATCACGTCAACCTGGGCTGGGTCGGTTTCTTCACCGCCTGCGGTCTGCTCAACCTCTATGTGGCCTTCAACCTGCCCCAGGAGATGTGGGTCAACTTCAAGGTGTTTGGCCTGCTCGGTCTGACCCTGGTGTTCACCCTGCTGAGCGGCGTTTACCTCTATCGCCATCTGCCCGCCGAGCAAAAAACCGAGCAAGAAAAATAACCGCAACATGAAAAGGACTGTTCCATGTGGTATCTGATCTACTCCGAAGACGTCGCCAATAGCCTGCCCCAGCGCAAACTGGCTCGTCCCGCTCACCTCGCCCGTCTGCAGGCGCTGCAGGATGAGGGACGCCTGTTGACCGCCGGCCCCAACCCGGCCATCGATGCCGAAGACCCCGCCGATGCAGGCTTCACCGGCAGTACCGTGATCGCCGAGTTCGGCAGTCAGGCAGAGGCCAAGGCCTGGGCGGATGCCGATCCTTATGTGGCGGCGGGTGTCTATGCTCGCGTCACCATCAAGCCCTACAAGAAGGTGTTCTGAGCTTGGGCTATTGACCCGGTGACAGACGCAAACGTAAAAGACCGGACAATGTCCGGCCTTTTCGTGTCTGGGTTGTACCGAGCTGACGACCCTGAGTATCAGGCCTTGGCCACAAACCAGGGGTTGAGGATATCCGGCTTGTTGTAGCGCAAGGGGGAACCATCGAGGTGAGCCACACTGCCCCCAGCCCCTTCCAGCACAGCCTGGGCCGCCGCCGTATCCCATTCACAGGTCGGTGCCAGACGTGGATAAAGCTCGGCCCCGCCTTCGGCTATGATGCAGAACTTGAGTGAACTCCCCATGGAGATCAGCTCAAGCTCCCCCTTTTCCATATCACCAAAGCGGGCCAGATAATCCAGGGTTGCCTGGGACAGGTGATTGCGACTACCTACCACCTTCCAGACCTGCCCCTCTTCATGAGGGCGAGTCTGGATGGCGACAGTGCCACCCTCATCAATCCGCCAGGCACCCAGTCCGGCGCCGCCATACCAGAGCTTGTCCAGCACGGGGGCATAGACCAGCCCCCAGACCGGCTTGCCCTCCTCCATCAAGGCGATATTCACCGTGAACTCCCCATTCCGGGAGACGAACTCCTTGGTGCCATCCAGGGGATCCACCAGCCAGTAGCGAGACCAGCCTAGCCGCGCCTGCATGACCCCCGCATCCGACTCCTCCGACAGCACCGGGATATCAGGGGTCAGGCTGGCCAGCGCCCGCACTATGACCTCATGCGCCCCCTTGTCGGCGGAGGTGAGCGGGCTCTCGTCCTGCTTGAACTCTACCTCGAAGGGTTGACGGTAGATGGACAGGATGGCGGCACCGGCGGCGCGGGCTATGGGCTCCAGCTCGGAAATGACGGGTAGGTACATGGAAAAGGCATCTCGCTCAAATGGTTAGCTAGTGTACCGATTCTAACGGTATGTGGCTTATAGCTGATTGGACTGTGTTATTCCCTGTTAATTCTGACAGACGAAATGTGGCGCAGCTCGACTAGCTTTCTATAGCCAATCGGCACCTAACAAGGATGTGAAACCATGAATAGAAAGACCCTGCTCACCGCCCTCTTGCTGGGCTGCCTGCCGTTATTGAGCCAGCCTCTGCTCGCCGCCGACAAGCCGGTAGCCAAGCCGGCCACCACGCTCACCAGTGCCAAGGAGGCCGGCAAGATCAACCTCAATACCGCCAGCGCAGATGAACTCGCGGCGCTCAAAGGCATTGGCGAGAAGAAGGCGCAGGCCATCGTCGACTATCGGGAGAAGCAGGGCAAGTTCACCTCGGTGGATCAGCTGGCCGATGTGAGTGGTATCGGGCCCGCCACCCTGGATGCCAACCGGGACATGATTATCGTCAAGTAGTGAGTCAAGACCCTGTCTCTCATGTGGGCAGCCAGTGGCTGCCCTATTTTTCTTCGGGTATCATGAGCCTACTTCGTATCTTCGGACTCACTTTCATGAAAAAGACACCGCTCGTTGTTCGCAAGGCAGTTCTCCCCGTCGCCGGTCTGGGCACTCGCATGCTGCCTGCCACCAAGGCCATTCCCAAAGAGATGCTGCCTGTGGTCGACAAGCCCTTGATCCAGTACGTGGTGCGCGAAGCCATCGCCGCTGGCATCAAGGAGATCATCCTGGTGACCCACTCCAGCAAGAACTCCATCGAAAACCATTTCGACAAGAGCTTCGAGCTGGAGGCGACCCTGGAGAAACGGGTCAAACGTCAGCTGCTGGAAGAGGTGCAACACATCTGCCCGAAAGACGTGACCATCATGCACGTGCGCCAGGGTGAGGCCAAAGGCCTGGGTCATGCGGTGCTCTGTGCCCGCCCGCTCATCGGAGACCAACCGTTTGCCGTGCTGCTGCCGGACGTCTTGATCGACGAGGTCGCCAGCGATCTCAAGCGAGACAACCTGGCCGAGATGGTGCACCTGTTCGAGGAAGAGCAGATCAGCCAGATCATGGTGGAAGCCGTGCCTGAGAGTGAAGTGGACAAGTACGGCATCGCCGACATCAAGGGCGAGGCGCTCAGCGCTGGCATGTCCCTGCCGATGCAGGCCATCGTCGAGAAGCCCCCGCGCGATGAGTCTCCCTCCAATCTCGCCGTGGTCGGCCGTTACGTGCTGTCCGCCAACATCTGGCCCCTGCTGGAGAAAACCCCGGCCGGTGCCGGGGACGAGATCCAGCTCACCGATGCCATCGCCATGCTGATGGAGCACGAGCAGGTCAACGCCTACTTCATGAAGGGACGCAGCCACGATTGCGGCAGCAAGCTCGGTTATATGAAAGCCAACGTGGAATATGCTACCCGTCACCGGGAGCTGAACGGCGAATTCACCAGCTGGCTGAAGCAGTTCGTCAAACAGCTGTAATCGCTGAATATTTGCACAACCTGCAGAATAAAAAACTGGGCATCGTTCGATGCCCTTTTTCATTTAATAAACATAAAATCAACCATTGATAGATAAAATAACGTCAAAAACGCTCGTTGTAATTCGATTCCGCTTGTTTTATAAGGAATATGGCTTGTTCCTAGCCCTTGCATAAAATTTCTAAAAAAATATAAGACACAGGTGGAAGTTCCAATGAATAACCCGTCCAAAGGGACCTTTTTAGGTCACCCTAAAGGGCTTTTTTTGCTCTTTAGTACCGAACTGTGGGAGAGATTCTCCTATTACGGCATGCGTGCCGTGCTCGTCCTCTATCTGACCGACATGACCGCCAACGGCGGCATGGGCTGGACTCAAGCCGATGCACTCAAGCTGTATGGCATCTACACCGGCCTGGTCTACATCACCCCGATCATCGGTGGCTGGTTGGCAGACACCTTCCTGGGTCAGCGTCGCGCGATCCTGTTTGGTGCCGTGCTGATGGCCGCAGGCCAATTCACCCTGGCCCTGCCCCACGCCATGTTCCCGGACATGGTCAACACCGTCTTCTATGCGGGCCTCGGCTTGCTGATCCTGGGTAACGGTCTGTTCAAACCGAACATCTCCACCATGGTGGGTGACCTGTACAAGGAAGGGGATCACCGTCGTGACGGTGCCTTCACCATCTTCTACATGGGCATCAACCTGGGCTCCCTGCTGGCAGGGGTGATCTGTGGCGCCGCCGCGACCGCCTACGGCTGGCAAGCGGCCTTCGTCAGCGCCGGTATCGGCATGTTGCTCTCCCTGGTGGTACAAGCCACCATGGCACAGCGCTTCCTGGGTGACATCGGTCGTGTACCGGCCGCCCAGCGCGCCGCCGAGCAACGTTCCAAGGAGCAGAAGGCACCGCTGACCAAGCAGGAAGTGGATCGCATCAAGGTCATCCTGGTGCTGGGTCTGTTCACCATCATCTTCTGGGCAGGCTTCGAGCAGGCCGGTGGTCTGATGAACCTGTACGCACAGGAATACACAAACCGCATGATCGGCAGCTTCGAAGTGCCGACCGCCTGGTTCCAGTCCCTGAACCCCTTCTTCATCATCACGCTCGCTCCGATCGTGGCGGCCATCTGGATCAAGCTCGGCAACAAAGAGCCGAACTCCCCGGTGAAGTTCGCCATGGGCCTGCTGTTCCTGGCCGTCGGCTTCCTGTTCATGATCGGTGCCGTGCTGGAGCAAGGTGGTGATCAGGCCGTCAAGACCTCCATGTTCTGGCTGGTCGGCGCCTACCTGTTCCACACCCTGGGCGAGCTCTGTCTCTCCCCCATCGGTCTCTCCATGGTGACCAAGCTGGCACCGCTGCGTCTGGCTTCTCTGATGATGGGTGCCTGGTTCGGCTTCGTTGCCCTGGCCAACTACATCGCCGGCTTCGTGGGTTCCTTCGTCGGTGAGTCCGGTGCCATGGCCATCTTCGGTGGCATCGCCATCGCGGCCGTGATCAGTGCCCTGATCCTGCTGACCATGGCCAACCGCCTGGTCTACTGGATGCACGGCGCCGAAGGCCCGGCCAAAGCCCCTCAAGAAGACGACAAAAAGTTGCAGTCCGCCGCCGTCTAACCGGTCCGGATTGTGAATAAAAACGGGGCGCCCAGTGGGCGCCCCGTTTTTATTGGCAAGCAGACATCTTCTCAGTGGTGGCGCACCTGCATCTTCAAAGCGCTGCCGCTGTCGCTTCGAAACTGCAGTTCGAACGGCTCATGCCAGCTGCGCTTGTGCAGCGCATAGCGGCTGCTGCGCATCAAACCAAGCGGCAGCCCTCCCGAGCGCATCAGCCAGCGCGGCGAGGTGAGCCCTGCATTGGCGAACACCAGGCCGTCTTCCTGATCAAACAGCAGCGCCGCCATGGAAAACGAGTGGCGCAGGCCAGATTCCAGCAACTGCAGGTTGAGGTAGTCGAGCAGACGGTGCGGCTGGGTCAGCAGCAGGCTCTCCTGCTGCTGATACTGGCGGTAGGGGCCGTTCATCAGGGAGCGTACCAGGGCGCCACAGAAGGCCGCATCCATGCCGAGGACGGGCAGCTCCATCACCAACACCAGCAGCTTGTCATCCAGCTTGAAGGTGTCCGGGATGAAGAGATTACCCATGCCGGCGAAGGTCACCTGCCAGGGGCCCCACTCCTGCAAGCCGGGCGGCGTCAGCCAGGCCAGCAAACGGCTGGAGGCCCTGTCGTGCGCCCGGAAGAAGTCCATGTGCTCCATCAGCTCCAGCTGTTGGGTCTGATGGACATGGCCCGCCAGACACTGATCTATGCTGCGCCGGATCTGGCTGTAATCGGAGACGGGCTTGATGAAGAAGTCCCGCGCCCCGGCCCGCAGCGCCCGCTCGATCGCAGGCATCTTGTCCTGACCCGAGATGACGATCACAGGCACCTCCGGGTAGCGGGCGGCGAGGCAGGCGATCACCTCATGTCCATCCATGTTGGGCATGTTCAAATCACATAACACGATATCGGGGTGATAGAGAGCGGCGGCGGAGAGCCCTTCAATGCCATCTTCGGCCTGAAACACACAGGCCCCATCATGCTCGAGATAAGTGACCAGCGAGTGGCGGAAAACCGCTTCATCTTCCACCACCAGGATCCGTAGTCCGGCTTTTGACATCTTGACAAAGCTCTTATTAGTCAAACGGTTATTTGAGCATTAAGCCTAGATCACGTGGGGTCAATCTCGCCACTCAATCCTGCAAGGTCGTGTCACGAAACGGTCCAACTAATTGAAATAGGCCGATTATTTTGTCAGCTTTTTTTGTCCGTTCGGCAACGCCTCGCAAAAACGGTCACATACAGGTCCCGATAAAATAGGCGGCCGTGTCTCACAGTCATCCCCATGCGCCACGAATTGTATGCGACCCCGCCATGAGGGATAATGGCCCCATTCCTGATCGCGAAGAACACCATGACCCCAGCAGAGTACAGCGCCCTCGCCCACCCCAGACTGTCCCATCCGGCTCGCAGCCTCTATACCCTGCAGCTGCGTCGGCTGGTGCTGGAAAATCGGCTGGCCAGGCTCAACTATCCCGAGCTCGGGCGAGCGCTGGCGGTGGTCGATCCGAGTGACGCCAGTGGTTTCTGCTATCAGGTCAATGCCCGTCAGCTGACCGAACTGCTCGATGAGCTGATGGAAGCAGAACTGCTGCAAGTCGAGGCCAATGGCGACAGTGAGCACTACCATCAGTGCCCGTTCCATCTGCCCCTGCTGAGTCAGCGAGTGCGTAGCCCGCTGCCGGAACGCCCGTTCCAGATGCACCTGCAGTGGCGCCCTGACGAGGAGCTGCCCGCCCTCGCCCGTCTATGCGGGGTGATCGACGCCAGCTACAACGAAGAGGATCTCGGGGAGTTCATTGCCTACTGGCTCGGCCGCCCCGAGGTGTTCGACTCCCAGCATCAGTGGATGCTCAAGTTCATCCGCACCCTCAAGAGCCGCCGCTACGCCCGTCGCCAGCCGATGGAGGTCAAGGGGTACCAGCAGGTCACCCCTGCGCCGGTCGAGTCAGGGCCGAGCAAGCGGGCGCAGGAGATGATTGAAGCGGCCAAACGCCTGACCCAGGCAGAGGGACCGGATAATGATTGATCCCAGGCGTTTGCAGCAGGCACTATTGGTCCCCACATTCGCGCTGCGATTATCCAAGTTATCAAGCCCTTACCACCCCAGCCCCAGCAGAAGGAGCATTCCATGACAGATCCGCAAGACCCCCTTCGCCAGGAGCTGGAAGAGATCGAGGCCAAGCGCCGCAAGATCGCCAAGGCCAAAAAAGACCAGCGTATCCACGATCCCGAGCTGAGCCAGCACGTGGGTGGCCTGCTGGAGCGCATCCGCCGCCTGCAAGCCCAGACCGGCGGCAGCCAGTACGATTACGAGACCCTGCGCAAGGAGTACGACGCCAAGGCCAACGCCGAGGTGCGTGAGCTGCAAAAAGCGGCGCGCCAGGAACGGATCCAGAAGCTGATCGCCCAGGCCGACCTCAACCCGGACTGGATCTTCGACAAGATGGATGCCACGGATCCGGCGCTGCAATACCCCATCGAGACCGCCCGCTACTTCATCAGCGGCTTCGAGCATTGGGAGAAGAGCGGCGGCGGCTGCATGCTGATCTACGGCGACTACGGCACCGGCAAGTCGACCCTGGCAGGGGCCGTGGCCCACGAGCTGATCGAACGCCACCAGAAGTCGGTGATCTTCCAGCAGTGGGCCTCCATAGTCGATCGCTTGTTCTTCAACGTCATCCAGGATCAGGAGGAGCGCAACCAGTACCGCCGCGCCCTGGAAGAGGTGGATCTGCTGATCATCGACGAGGTGGCGGCCAATCGCGCCAAGATGGCGGAGAGCCAGTCCAGCTTCCTCGGCCACCTGCTGCGCCGTCGTCGCAACCTGTCAAAAAGCGTCATCATCATCACCAACCACAGCCCCCAGAGCCTGCATCAGGCCATAGGTGACTTCAGCTTCGAGGCGATCAAGGCCTTCAACCCGGTGGACATCCACCTGAGCGGCCCGAGCCGCCGCCCCAGCATAGGCCACTACAACGGCTGACCCTTGCGGGTCGACGTCATTGACGTCGGCCCCTTACTTTCTGTTCTCCCTTCACAGATAAAAACAACTCTCATTTACATCGGGTCATCCAGGCCCTAGGCTAACCCTTTTCTTCAAGGGAACTCTCTCATGCCGACCACTCTCATCTTCGGAGCCAGCCGCGGGCTGGGCCGCGCCTTCACCGATCAGGCCCTGCGCCAGGGCCACAGGGTCGTCGCTCTGGTCCGCAATGCCGACATGGCCGCAGAGTTGCAAACACTCGGGGTCGAAGTCGTTCAGGGGGATGCTCTGGACGCGGCTGCGGTCGCCCAGGCTTGCCTGCTGGCGGGCAGCGAGGCCCGGGTGGTCTCCACCCTGGGCAGCTTTCGCCAGGCCCAGCCGGTGGATTATCAGGGCAACCGCCTGGTGATCGACGAGATGGAGCGGGCCGGCCTCAAACGCCTGCTACTGGTCACCTCCCTCGGCTGTGGCGACAGCTGGCAATACCTGCCCGAGCGGGCGCGGGAGGCCTTCGGTCACGAGGTGCGTCTGAAGAGCCTGGCGGAAAGCTGGCTGCAGACCAGCTCCCTTGAGTGGACCATAGTGCGGCCGGCCGGTTTGCAGGATGGGGAGGCGACCGGCAAGGCGCTGCTGAGTCAGGGGCAGGAGGTGCACGGTCTGGTGCGCCGTCAGGACGTGGCGCTGCAGGGTTTGCAACTGCTCACCAGCGAGCAGGCCCTCGGCCAGATCTACGCCATCGGCGAGCCCGGCCTGCAGCGCAGCTAAGCCAGCCTCGCCTTGCACAAAAAAACGGTCAGCCTTCGCTGACCGTTTCCATATCGGGTGCCCTGCCCTGTCGCTGGCGCCATGCCAGCAAGAGGATGGCGAGCAAGCCGTTGAACAGTGCCAGCCCCCACAGCTGCCACCAGTAGGAAGAGATCTGATTAAACTCGGCCCCCATCTGGTTCAGACGCAGGAAGCCCTCGATGGCCGGGGTGCTCGGCACCCACTGGGCCAGCCAGTTGAGCGGCATGGGGATGAGTTCGACAGGCCAGATAAAGCCGGCGAGGAACACCAACGGCAAGGATGACACCAGCACCACCTGGGTTGGCAGGTCGCGGCGGGTAAACAGGGCCCCCAGCACCACCCCAAGCCAGGTGGTGGCCAACAGGAACGGCAGGGTGAACAGCCAGAGAGCCCCCGGCTCGGCGCTGCGCGCTATGCCGTAGTGATCGAAGCAAAAACCGAAGAAGTAGCTGACAGGCAATACAAACAGCCCCCCCAGCACCAGGGTGCGCGCCAACAGCAGCGCCAACACCGGCGCCTGCTGCCAATAGCCACGCTCACCTCGCAGACTGCGCTGGTTCTGGGTCGCCCCCAGGATGCCAGCCCCCATCAGCAGCACCTGGTGCAGGATCAGCACGAACACAGCCGGCACCACGTAGTTCACATAGCCCATGGTGGGATTGAACACCGGCAGTACGTTGAGCCCCACCGCATTCCAGCCCATGGCCGCCTGGGGTAGTGCCTCCCCATGACTGAGCAGGCGCGCCACCTTCACCTGAGCGGCCAGGGTGCCCCCCGCCTGGGCCAGCCCCTCGGCTATAGTGCCATAGACCAGGAAGTAGGAAGCGTCCCCCGCATAGCTCAGGGTGACGCTCTTGCCCAGCATCAGATCCCGATAGAAGTGGCGGGGAATGTGCAAGATGCCGCTCGCCTTGCCGGTCAGCATCCACTCCCGCGCCTCATCCAGGCTGGCGACCCGGGCGACCAGCTTCACCTGGGGCGTGGCATCGGCCATGAACTCCAGCTGACGAGAAAGCTGGCTGCCGTCGTCGTTGACCACCACCACGGGTTCTTCTCGCGGCAACTGGTGCAGATAGGGTTGCGGGTAGAGGAAGGAGTAGAAGAAGACGCCGCCAAACAGGGTCAGCATGATGGCCCTGTCCGCCAGCAGGGTGCGCAGCTCGAGGCGCACCAGATCCCAGAAACCTAGCATGCCATTGGCTCCTTCCACCGCCAGGAGGCAGCGATTTGTGGCGCCAGCAAGAGGCACACATCAATCGGCCGCCACTCGAGGCGTGGCAAACCCCAGAATCTCATCATGACTTGGGCTCCTCAAGGGTTTGACTCGATGCCGTCTGAGGCTGATAACGGCGTACCACCAAGAGCAGGGGCAGCAGGAACAGCAGCAGGGCGCCGAACTGAGGCAAGGTAGCCCCGAGCGGCAGGCCGTAGTTGGTCTGGCCTATCTGCAGCTCGACGTAGTGGGAGATGGGCAGCAGGCTGCGCCATAACTGGGCAAGATCCCCCATGGAGCTGACCGGGAAGGTCACCCCCATAAAGGCAAAGCCAGGCGCCGTGTAGGCGCCCGCTATCGACAGGGCCCGCGCCGGATCCCGCAGCACGGCATAGAAGAAGGCCCCCATGCTGACGCAGGCGGCCGATGCCAGCCCCAGCCCCAGGGTCAGGATCAGCCAACTGCCCTGCATGGGATAACCGAGCGCCTTGAACAGCAGCAGACTCCACCCCAGCCCCCAGGCCCACCCGATGAGCACATGGGGCAGCAAAATGCGCCACAGGCCCTTCCAGACCCCTTCACGGGCCCATTCCAGGCCGAGCCTGTCCATCCGTGCCAGCGCATTCAGGCCGTAGAGCACCACCAGGATTTGCCACACCGCAGGTAGCAGAGCGCTCAGCAGGAACTGGGCATAGCTGGAGTTGAGGTTGTAGAGCGCCGTGATCTGGTTGGTGATGGGCAGGGCTTGCCCTAGGGCACCGGGCAGCGCCTTGCCATCCGCCATGGCCTCCAATACACCGACCTGGCCGTTGAGGGTGCCGACCACCTGGGCCAGGGCCGAACTGACTAGCTTGGCGATCAGGATGAACTGGCCGTTGTTGAGCACAGTTACCTGGGGTTGGGTGCCTTCGCGCGCATCTCGCTCCAGATGGGCGGGGATCACCACTAGGGCGTAGATGTCGCCACCGCGCAGGGCGCGGGCCCCCTCGTCGATGGAATCGAACTGGTCCCTCACCTTGAGGCCGCTCGAGCCATCCAGGGAGAAGGCCAGCTGGCGGGAGAGGACGCTGTGGTCCAGATCCACCAGGCCGACCTTGAGATCACGGGCAAGCCCTGCCGAGAAGATCCAGCACAGGATCCCTATCAGCAGCAGGGGAACCCAGCTCGCCAGGGCCCGCCCGAAGGGGTCCTGCCACAGCCGCCGCCATTCACGTCCCATCAGAGCTCGACCAGCACGCTCATGCCAACCCGCAGCCCGTCAACCGGTTGCAGGGGACGCGCCTCCACTTGGAAGCTCTTCATGTCAAAGCCCTGGCGGGTATCGGTGGCGCGCCAGGTGGCGAAATCCCCCATCGCCGCCACGTGGGTCACCTTGAAGCGCACCAGCTGATCCCCCAGACCGGGAATGCGAGCATCGAACTCGGTACCGACCGGGAAGCGGGGCAACAAGTCCTCACGCACGTGGAACTGGGCCCAGGCATCCTCCATGTCGAGCAGGGTTACCACGGGGAAGCCCTGGGGCGCCAGCTCGCCGCTGCGCAGCAGCACCTGGGCCACCTCGCCGGCATGAGGCGTGACAATCCGGGTATCCGCCAGATAGGCCTCCACCTCGGCCACCCCTCCTGCCGCCATCTTGGCCTGCTCCCGGGCCGCGACCTTGGTCTCTTCCCGCGCCCCTTCCAACGTCATCTGATATTGCTGCCAGGCCATGCCTTCGCTGTACTTGGCCGCCTGCCAGGCGGTCCAGGCCTCGTCCCGTTTCTGCAGGGGCATGACGCCCTCCCGGTGCAGGTTGGCGATGCGGGCATAGGTCTTGCCGTGCAGCAGGGCCGCCGTCTTGGCCTGCTGCCACTGATCCTTCGCCGCCGCGATCTGTTGGGCCCGCGCCCCCTTCTCCGCCTCCTGCGCCAGGGCGCCGGCCGCCGCCTCCCCCGCCTTGGCCTGGCTCAGCTTGGCCTCGATCTCCGGGCTCGCCAGAGTGAACGCCAATTGGCCCTTGGTCAGCACATCTCCCTTCTTCACCAGCACCTCGTCGATGCGCCCCGCCACCTTGGAGGAAACGGAATACTGCTGCGCCTCTATCTGGCCCTGTAGCCGCACCGGCTCAGGTTGATAGGCGAGCCAGAAGCGCCAGCCCAGCCAGATGACCAGCATCACCAGCAGCAGGGTCAGCAACAGCGGCTTGCCCTGACTCATCTTCTTCTTGATGGGGGAATGACTCATGAATTCACCTCGGCGAACGGGCGACCCTTGGCGGTCGAAACAAACGGGGAAAAGGGAACAGACAGGACTGCGCTCATGAGTTCACCTCGATGGCCCGGCCATGCTGATATTGATTGAAGCTGTTCATCTGGCCGGAGAGCGCCAGCAAGCGAGCCAGGGAGACCACGTATTGATAGGCCGCCGCGGCGCGCTGGGTCTTGACCCCCGCCAGCTGGTTCTGGGCATCAACCACATCCAGCGAGGTAGAGAGCCCCTGGCCGAACGCCTTGTCCCGCAGTCGTACGTTTTCCTGTGCCAACGCCTGGGTCGAGGAGAGGGACTGATACTCCTCCAGCCCCTGGGCCGCCTCGCGCCAGGTCTTCTCGACCAAGAGCTCCAGATCCTGGCGGGTCTTGGCCTGTAGCAGATTGACCTGCAACTCGGCGCTCTTGGCGGCCTGCACCGTCTCCGAGCGACCGTCACGGCTCACCAACGGCATGCTGACGCCCACCCCGACCAGCCAGTCCGGCGTGGTCTTGGAGACGATGGAGTCATCCTCATAGAGGTTGTAGTTGCCAAACAGGAACAGCTCAGGGGCGTACTTGCCCTTCTCCAGCTTGATCATGCCCTGGGCCTGCTCCTTCTTGGCCGCCAGCAGCTTGAGACCCGGGTGTACCGCCAGGGTCTCCTGCACGAAGGGATCGAGTTGTGGCATGTCGTCGTTGATGAACAGCCGGGTATTGGGCTCTGCCTGTTTGAGTTTGAGCATATGACCGAGCGCCAGCTGGGCGATTTCCAGGCTGCGCCGCGCCTTCTGGGTATCGATCCGGGCCCTGTCATAGGCCGACTGGGCGGAGAGTCGCTCCACCTTGGCGATCTGGCCCTGGGCCTCCAGCTTCTGGGCATGATCCAGGTGATGGGCCAGTCCCTGCTCTATCTCCTGCTTGGTCTGCACCACCTGGGCCGCCAGCACCACGCCGAAATAGGTCTGGGAGAGGCTCTCGAAGGTGGACTGCTGCTTGAGCACCAGCAGTTGCTGCGCCTCGCTCACCTGAGCCTGGCGAATGTCCTGGGCCGCATCGATGCGCCCGCCGGTGAACAGCGGCCACAGCATCTTGACCGAGCTGGTGACCACATTCTGTTTAGTCAGCGGGGTGACGAAGTCACTCGGGCTCAGGTTCAGCGCCTGCATGACGGGGCCCAGCACCTTGCCAAATTCCGGGTGATTGGCGATGGGGTTGAGATCCAGCATGTCCAGCTCCATCGGCTGGTCGAGGTGGGTATAGCTGGCCCCCACATCCACCTTGGGCAGATACATGGCCTTGGCCGCCTCGCGTAGCTGCTCTGCCCGATCCACCCCGGCCTGCTCCGCCGCCAAGCCGTCATCTTGCTGGATGACCCGGCTCCAGGCCTCGGTGAAGCTGACGGTCTGTGCCTGGGCCGAGCCCAACATGGCTCCCAGC
Source organism: Aeromonas lusitana (assembly GCF_002812985.1). Classification (GTDB taxonomy): domain Bacteria; phylum Pseudomonadota; class Gammaproteobacteria; order Enterobacterales; family Aeromonadaceae; genus Aeromonas; species Aeromonas lusitana. The sequence goes on along the minus strand of NZ_PGCP01000035.1, from coordinate 2,750 downwards.
AGGCAGGGACCGAGCGATTTGATGAAGCGTGACGTCATACATCCCCAAATTCTATTTGTAATGAAATTGTGTGGAGCCTTTGCTCGATTCAGGCTCGCTATCATAACGTAAACCCGTGGCGGAGCGAGACTCACAAATCGTCGGCTCCCTCACTCATTTGGCCCCGACCATGGTCCCAGACAATATGGCTGCTTTTCAAGCACTCCTGAATTTGCAAGCCTTGGCGCGACGTTTTTTTCAGAAAAAAATGGCTGACGCTCAAATACTAACCTTTTCTCCTGACTAAAAAATGCGTAATATACGCCGCCCTAAGCCGATGGTAACCGTGGAATGCAGATAGGTCCCCACACGCTTGAAACTCCCTTGATTGTGGCTCCCATGGCCGGTGTAACAGACCGACCATTTCGTGAACTTTGTTTGCGTTTGGGCGCCGGCATGGCCGTTTCCGAGATGCTGCTGGCCAACCCGGATGTCTGGGATACCCAGAAAACCAGGATGAGAATGGGCCATTCTGCCGAAACCGGACTGCGATCGGTCCAGATTGCCGGAGCCGACCCGGAGATGATGGCGTTTGCCGCCCGCTACAACGTGGAGCAGGGCGCTCAGATCGTCGACATCAACATGGGTTGTCCTGCAAAAAAAGTGAATAAGAAGTTGGCGGGCTCCGCCCTCCTGCGCCAACCCGATCTGGTCAGAACCATCTGCCAGGCCGTGGTGAATGCAGTGGAGGTCCCTGTCACCTTGAAGATCCGCACAGGATGGGATCCGGATAACCGCAATGGCGAGGAGATCGCCCGAATCGCCGAAGATTGCGGTATCGCGGCCCTTGCCGTGCATGGTCGTACCCGTACCGACCTCTATCGGGGCGAAGCGGAGTACGACACTATCAGGGCGATTAAGCAGGCCGTATCGATTCCTGTTGTCGCCAATGGCGACATAGACAGCCCGGAGAAGGCCCGGTATGTCCTCGACTATACCGGCGTCGACGCCGTGATGATCGGCCGTGCAGCGCAAGGACGACCCTGGATTTTCCGGGAAATCCGTCATTTTCTTGAGACGGGCACCAAGCTGCCACCTCCCGACAGGGAAGAGGTTCGCACCCTGATGAACGAGCATGTAACCAACCTGCACCAGTTTTACGGTGCATTTCTGGGAGCGCGCATTGCCCGTAAACACGTGGGTTGGTATCTGGATGAAGAAGAGACGGGCCGAGAATTCCGTAAACATTTCAATGCCCTGGATTGTGCTGACGCACAGCTGGAAGCACTTGAAGTGTATTTCGATGGATTAGGTTAACGCATAACTAAAGAGCCGACCGAATATGTTCGAACAAACCCTGACTTCTGATGCATTGGTAACAACTACTCACAATCACGCTGCCGAGCCGACCCAGCGCCCCCTGCGTGACTCTGTGCAACAGGCCCTGCGTAACTACCTGGCCCAGTTGAACGGTCAGGAAGTGATTGATCTGTACGATATGGTTCTCTCCGAAGTCGAAGCCCCCATGCTGGACGTGATCATGCAGTACACCCGTGGTAACCAGACTCGCGCCGCCGTGATGATGGGCATCAACCGTGGCACCCTGCGCAAGAAACTCAAGCGTTACGGCATGAACTGATTTTCAGTCTCCTGCTGCAGTGCAGACGAAGGCGTATCCCAGCGATGGGATACGCCTTTTTCTATGGCCGGCTTTCAGGAACGGAGCCTTATTCTGTCGCCAGCTTGAGGCCAAGACCCACAAACAGGCCTCCCATCAAGCGATTGAGCCAGAGCCCTACACGTGCAGGCAAGCGCACCTTGCTGCTCGCAAAAGCGGTGGAGAAGGCCAGCAGGTGGCACCAGATCATGCCATTGAGATTGAAGATGCAACCCAGCACGATGAAGGCCAGCGCCTTCTGCGGCGCCGCTGGATCGATGAATTGCGGCACGAAGGCCAGGAAGAACAGTGCGACCTTGGGGTTGAGCACATTGGTCAGCAGCCCCTGCCGATAGATGCGACCGTAGGAGAGCCTGGGCAGCGTCACAGCCGCGTCTGCGCTGGCCGGTGCCGCCTTCTGTCTGAACAGAGAAACGCCCAGATAGACCAGGTAGAGCGCCCCTATCAACTTGATGACGGTGAACAGCTCGGCTGAGGCACTCAGCAGGGCTGACAGCCCCAGCGCCGCCGCCAGCACGTGCACCATGGTCCCCGTCCCTATCCCCAGCGCCGCCACCGAGCCGGCCCGCCAGCCCTGAGAGCCGCTGCGCAGCATGATCAGCAGGGAATCCGGTCCCGGCATCATGTTCAACAACAGGCCAGAGGCGATAAACAACGCCAGATCGTGGATCCCCAACATAGACAGCTCCTTGTGTATGAAACACCCAGTCTATGGATCCCGCCGCTCTTGTCACGCCCGTTTCAGGCAATAGTGATTATCAATGCAGGGCATAGCCGCTTGGTATATGGAGGTGGAGAGAAGATGCGGGCAGAGGCGGTAGCTTGGTAGTCCGGTAGTCCGGTAGTCCGGTAGTCCGGTAGTCCGGTAGTCCGGTAGTGTGGAGCGAAAAAGAGGCTGGAGACAGGTAATCGGAGGCGTAGAAGGCTGTGTTTTTGACTAAATTGATATGGTTTTGCGATGTGATTGTCTGATAAATAGGCTCTGTATGGATAAAATATCTGCCCATTCCCAAATCCCAGCCAATAAAAAAGCCCGCTCAGATGAGCGGGCTTCTTCTAATTGGGTGCCTGGCAGTGTCCTACTCTCGCATGG
>NZ_PGCP01000034.1 GCF_002812985.1 Aeromonas lusitana | reverse complement strand
CAAGGTATTGTGGGGGGAGGGGGAGTTCCAGCGGGTGATCAGTACCGATTCCATCGGCGCTTTTGCCGAGCTGGCCCTGCCCGTCGATGCCCTGCTGGTCTGGCTCCCCCCGGACGAGCCCGGCGCCTTGCAATCCCTGGTTGCCGCCCTGCCTCCCCATGTCGTCTGGAGCCATCTTGGCGCCCTGGATCCGGCTGGGGTGGACAGGGTATTGGCGCTGGCCCAGCGACTGGGTCGCCCGGCCAGCTGGTGGCTGCCACAGGCCCTCTCTCCCATCAAGGCGACCTATGCCGCGTCGCTGACGGATCCCCGACCCTGGGAGCCGAGCCGGATCCCGCGGCCATTATTGGCAGTTTGTAGCGATTTGATCGAGTCAAACAGTGGTTTGTCCGCCGAGGTGTGCTCCCTGGCGTCAGACTGGCATGCCGTCGGCTGACAAGCTGGTGAATATGGTCAAAGATGTCCGCGAAAAAGCGGTTTTCCCCTATTGAGCGCGGTGGTATAAAGAGTTGACGAGGCGCCCGCCACACGGGTGCCTTCGTTCGCCACCCTTTTTTTGCCGCTTTTCGTTGACCATTTTGTTTTAAAAAAGCGCCTGCCACCCACACATTCAATGGAATACAGGGACTACCATGTTTGAAAAGGTTGTTGCCGCCCCAGCGGATCCGATCCTGGGCCTGACCGAAGCTTTCCGCGCCGATACGCGTAGCCACAAGATCAATCTGGGAGTCGGCATCTACAAGGATGAATCCGGTGCCACCCCCATACTGCACTGCGTCAAGAAAGCCGAGCAGAGGCTGCTCGAAGGCGAGAAGACCAAGAATTACCTCGGCATCGAGGGCAACCTTGAATATGCCCGCATCGTGCAGCAGCTGCTGTTCGGACAAGACGCGGCCCTGATCGCCAGCGGCCGTGCCAAGACGGCGCAGGCGCCAGGTGGTACCGGCGCTCTGCGCATCGCCGCCGAGTTCGTGGTGCGCAACGGTCTGGCCAAGACCATCTGGATCTCGGATCCCACCTGGGCCAACCACGTCAGCGTGTTCCAGTCCGCCGGCCTCACCGTCAAGCAGTACAAATACTACGATGCCGCCACCAAGGGGCTGGACTTTGCCGCCATGCAGGCGTCGCTCTCTGAGGTGCAGGCGGGCGATCTGGTGCTGCTGCACGGCTGCTGCCACAACCCGACCGGTATCGATCCGACCACAGAGCAGTGGCGTACCCTCGCCAAGCAGAGCGCGGCTGCCGGCTGGCTGCCGCTGTTTGACTTTGCCTACCAAGGGTTTGCCCGGGGTATCGAGGAGGACGCCGAAGGCCTTCGTATCTTCGCCGAGTGCCACGATGAGCTGCTGGTGGCGAGCTCCTTCTCCAAGAACTTCGGTCTCTACAACGAGCGGGTCGGGGCCTTCACCCTGGTCAGCGCGAGCAAGGCCATCGCCGACGTGGCCTTCACCCAGGTGAAGACCGTCATCCGTGCCAACTACTCCAACCCGCCGTCACACGGCGCCGCCGTGGTGACCGCCATCGTGAGCGATCCGGCCCTCTACGCCGAGTGGGTGGAAGAGGTGACAGCCATGCGAGTACGCATCCGCGAGATGCGCGAGCTGCTGGTGGCCAAGCTCGCCGAGCGTGGGGTGAACCAGGACTTTGGGTTTATCCGCGAGCAGAACGGCATGTTCTCCTTCTCCGGCCTCTCCAAGGATCAGGTCGAGCGCCTCAAGAGTGAGTTTGCCATCTACATCGTCGGCTCCGGCCGGATCAGCGTGGCCGGCATCACCCGTGCCAACATAGATCCCCTGTGTGACGCCATCGCTAAGGTGTTGTAAGCGAGAGCCAGCACGTCTGGATTGATGTTCATAGCTGACAAAAAGCCCGCCAGATTTGGCGGGCTTTTTTATTTCTTCTTGCATCACTCTGCTGCCTGGTTTCAGCGGCGTCCCTTTCCCCCCAGCAGGGAGCCCAGCACGCCGCGGATCAGCTGGCGTCCCACCTCGTTGCCCAGGGTGCGGGCCACGCTCTTGGCGGCGGTTTGCACCACCCCATCGTGCTGGCCGCCGCGGGGGCCGGTGCGGCCAAACAACATGCCATTGAGGGCGTCGAGCAGCCTCCCGCCTGATGCTTGCGTCGCCTGAGTGGGGGCGGCTTCTGCGTCGGGTTTGTTCTCATCGGCCTTGCCCTTGAGGCGCTCGAATGCGGACTCTCTGTCCTCGGTCTGTTCATATCGGCCATAGAGCAAAGAGCCCTGAATGAGCGTCTGACGCTCGGCATCCGTGAGGGGCCCGATCCGGCTGGCGGGTGGCGCGATAAAGGCACGTTCCACCACGCTGGGGCGCCCCTTCTCATCAAGCAATGAGACCAGCGCCTCGCCGACTCCGAGCTCGGTGATGACGCCGGCGGCATCGAAGGCCGGGTTGGCCCGCAAGGTGTTGGCGGCGATCCGCACCGCCTTCTGATCGCTCGGGGTGAAGGCGCGCAGGGCATGCTGTACCCGGTTGCCGAGCTGCCCCAGCACAGCGTCCGGGATATCGGCCGGGCTCTGGGTCACGAAATAGACGCCGACCCCCTTGGAGCGGATGAGCCGCACCACCAGTTCGATTTTTTCGAGCAGCGCCTTGGGGGCATCGTTGAACAAGAGGTGCGCCTCATCGAAGAAAAACACCAGTTTGGGGCGCTCCGGATCCCCTACCTCGGGCAGTTGCTCGAACAGTTCGGAGAGCAGCCAGAGCAGGAAGCAGGCGTAGAGCCGGCTGGACTGGGTCAGTTTGGCGGCCGCCAGCACATTGATATGACCGTGTCCGTTGGCGTCCGTTTGCAGCAGATCCTGGATATCCAGCATGGGCTCGCCGAAGAAGTGATCGCCTCCGGCACTCTCCAGGGTGAGCAGGTTGCGCAGGATGGCGCCGACGGAGGCGGTGGAGACATTGCCGTAGCGGGTGGTGAGGAACTTGGCGTTCTCCCCCACGAACTGCACCATGGCGCGCAGATCCTTCAGGTCGAGCAGCAGCAAGCCTTCATCATCCGCCACCTTGAACACCAGCTCCAGCACCCCGCTCTGGGTGTCGTTCAGACCGAGCAGCCGGGCCAGCAGCAAGGGGCCCATGTCGGAGACGGTGGCCCGCACCGGATGACCCTGCTCGGCAAACAAGTCCCAGCACAGGATTGGGCTGGGAGCGAAAGCGGGTGGCGGGATGCCCAGCTGGGTCAGGCGGGCATCGAGCTTGGTGGACGGCGTGCCCGCGGCCCCGAGCCCACCGAGATCCCCCTTCACATCCGCGAGGAACACCGGCACCCCGATGCGGGAGAAACCCTCGGCCATCACCTGCAGGGTGACTGTCTTGCCGGTGCCGGTGGCGCCCGTGATGAGGCCGTGACGATTAGCCAGGGCCGGTAGCAGACTGATGGGGCGGCCGTTGGCATAGGCGAGGGTCAGTGGTTCGGCCATGAAGGGCTCCTTATCGTGCTCGTGTAAAGAGAAGACCGACTGATAGGAGTGTGGTGGCAGAGCCATGGGATGGCAAGCCAAGCGCCAGAGGTGGCGCTTGGCTTGGCTCACAATCGTCTTGAAAGATCAGGGATTAATGGGTGCGAGCCTGACCGAGCCGACCGAGTTTGAGCAGCAGCAGGGTCAGCAGGGCGCCGACGGCGGCGGTCAGGATGGCGAGCAGCAGGCTGCCTAGCAGGAAGGGGGGCACCAGGGTCGCTGCCTCGTGTTCCAGCCAGTGCAGGGACCAGGTGAGATGGAAGGGCTCAGGGGTCTGCTGCAACACCAGACAGCCGGTGCGATAGGCATAGAGATACATGAAGGGCAGGGTCAGCGGATTGTTGAACCAGACCGCCAACAGGGCCAGAGGCAGGTTGAAACTGAAGATGAGGGCCAGTGCCACCGCCACCAGGGAGTGCATGGGCATGGGCACCCAGCTCGCGAAGATCCCCGATGCGATGGCGCCACACAGGGCGCGGCGCCCACCCTGCCACAGGGCCGGGGCGAGCAGCCGCTCCCCGAACAGGGCAAACCACTTCTGCTGGCGCAGTGAGTCGGGATCCAGTTTCAGACGGGAAAGCCAGCCGCTCAACATGGGCGGGCCACCTTTCGTTTTTGCCATTGGCGCACGGTATTGATGCGCCAAAAAGTGCGAATGAGGGCATAGCCGATGAGGGAACTCAGCAGGGCGAGCACCAAGGATCCCAGCAGCAGGGGCGGCGCCAGAGTCTCGAACACCGAGACCAGCCAGACCCAGGTGAACTGGATATCGAAGTGCTGGGTGGGTTGGCCCAGCAGCTGGCAGCCGACCAGATAGGCGGCATAAAACAGGGGCGGCATGGTGAAGGGGTTGGAGAGCCAGACCAGGGCCACCGAGAGGGGCAGATTGACCCGACATGCGATGGCGCCCCCTGCCGCCAGCAACATCTGGCAGGGCAGCGGGATCCAGGCCATGAACAGACCGACCGCAAAGGCGCCGGCGGCGGAGCGGCGGTTGAGGTGCCACAGGTTGGCATCGAGCAGCAGCTTGCCGAACAGCCGCAAATGCTTGTGTTCCTTGAGCTTATCCTGATCGGGTAGCCAGCGTTTTATGAGTCGTTTGGGCATGTTTGAAACCTTGCTAAATACTTGCTCAATGGATCTGCGTCTGTTGTGCTTTGCCCTTGGGGCAAGCTCCTCACTGCTCTGGCCCTGGTTACCCTCGCTGGCATGGGGAGGCGCACTGCTGGCTCTTGCCATCCTGCTTGCCTGTGGCCGATGTTGGCGGCTGCTGTTTCTGTTGCTCGGCGTGCTCTGGATGCAGCTCAACTTGCAGTATCGGTTGGTCTGGCTGGACAGCCTGGAGGCGCAGACAACCCACATGATAACCGCACGGGTGCAAAGTACAGAGCCTCAGGGCGAGAAATTTGTCCGCCTGCTGCTGCACCTCGATACCCTGGATGGCCAGGCCGTCACACCAAACCCCCTGATCCGGCTCAACGCGTACCAGGCGCTGCCATCCCTGCCTGCGGGCAGTACCATTACCCTGGTGACTAGCCTCAAGCCCGCCCACGGCCTCGCCAACGAGGCGGGAATGGATGGGCGACGGCTGCTGCTTGGCAGGGGCATCACGGCGACCGGCAATCTGCGCCGGGTCGTTGCGATAGATGAGGTGCCCATGGGCTGGCGAGAGCGCTGGCTAGGGGAGGCTGAGGCCGCCTGGCTCGGCCTCAGCCAGGCCCCCTTGCTGGCGGCCTTGACCTTTGGGGAGCCGGGCGGGATCACGGATGCCCAGTGGGAGCTGTTTCGCGGCAGCGGCCTGACTCACATCATCGCCATCTCGGGTCAGCACATCGCTCTGGTGGCCGTGCTCGGTTGGTGGCTGGGGCGCCTGTTTGGCCTGCGTGGCGCCATCCTAGTCTCCCTGCTGTTTGCCGCGACCTACAGCGCCCTGGCGGGATTTGCGGTGGCGACCGAGCGGGCCCTCATCATGGTGGCGGTCTGGAGCCTGCTGCGCTGGCGCAAACGGGACTGGCCCAGTCATCGCGTCTGGCTGTGGGCCTTCGTGGTGCTGTGCCTGTGGGATCCCTTCGCTCTCTATTCGGCGGGCTTCTGGCTCTCTTTCCTCGCGGTGGCGCTCTTGCTGCTGGCGAGCCATCTGGCGGCGAAACCCGGGCTTGTGCGGCTGCAGATCCTGCTGCTACTAGGCTTGCTACCGCTGCAACTACTGCTGTTCGAAGGCATGGCGCCCCTGGCCCTGCTGCTCAATCTGCTGGCCTTGCCGCTGTTTTGCATCGGCATCATTCCGCTGGCGCTTATCGGCGTGTTGGTGGCGCCGCTCTCTACCGCCCTGGCTCACGGCCTGTTTTGGCTCTCTTCCTGGGGGCTGGATTGGGTCATGTGGGGGCTCGATCTGTTGGCCAGTCATCTGCAACTCTGGTGGCCCGTGCCCGGCTGGCTGATGCCGGCCAGTCTGTTGCTCATCCTGCTGTGGGGGAGTTGGCGCCTGCAGGGCGGCCGTTACCTGCTGCTGCCGGTGGGGGCAAGCCTGCTGCTGGCGGCATGGCCCGCTCCCAGCCCCTGGCAGTTGCGGGTGCTGGATGTGGGGCAGGGACTCGCCGTGCTCATCACTCGCGGGGAGCGGGGCATCCTGTATGACACAGGGGATCGCTACCCCGGCGGCTACAACATGGCCGACGCCGCCATCCTGCCGGTGCTCAACCGGCTCGGCATACGGGTGCTTGATGCGCTCGTTATCAGCCATAAAGACAAGGATCACGCAGGCAACCGGCGAGCCATACTGCAAGCCCTGCCGGTACGGCGCGAGATCTCCTCCTTCCCGTTCACCCGTGATACCCAATTGTGCAAACGGGGCCAGCAGTGGCGCTGGCAAGGGCTCGTGTTTGCCGTGCTCTGGCCCGAGCGACCGGGGGCGGGCCATAACAACGATGGTTGCGTGTTGCAGATAAGCGATGGCCACAGCCGCATCCTGCTCAGCGCCGACATCGAGAAGGAGGCGGAGCGCCGCCTGCTGGCACTGGAGAAAGCCGAGGGGCATGAGGGAGCGCTCGCCAATCCGCTTTCCAGCACTCTTGCCAACACTCTGCTGGTCAGCCCGCATCACGGCAGCCGCACCTCCTCGACCCCGGGCTTCGTGGCGGCGGTCAACCCCCAGTTTGTTGTTCACAGCGCGGGCTTTATGAATCAGTGGCAGTTTCCTCGCCCCGAGGTGGTGGCTAGGTACGCAGGGGCGCAGCAGTGGGTGACGGGTCAGGATGGCGCCATTCTGGTGGAGGCCGACGGCGCCGGACTGCGCATCCTGGCCGAGCGTGAACGAGGGCCCTGGTATCGGCGGGCAGGGGCCTGGTGGCGACCCGTCTTCTGGCGAGACGAGCCATGATGCCCGCTAATGAGTATTCGAACGGATATAGGGGGCAGCTTATGGACGTGAATGAGGGCGTAAAGCGGCTATTTCTTGTTGAGGGAGTCACTGGGCGAGATGGCAACGCTTGGTGTAAGCCTGCGCTTTGGCTAGAATAGCCCGTCATTTCCCTTATTAACGGCTATTCATGCAACAAGAAACCTCACAAGAGAGCTGGCCCGTCTTCAAGCGCCTGCTCGGGTATGTCCGGGATCGCAAACTGGGACTGGTTGGCGGCATCATCGGCATGCTGGGCTACGCAGCCGTGGATACCACCTTCGTCTATTCCATCAAGCCGCTGATCGATCAGGGCCTGAACGGCAACGACAGCACAGTACTGAAATGGATGCCCTTCTTCGTGCTCGGCATCGTCGCCCTGCGCGGCTGCGCCGCCTTCCTCTCCAACTACTGCATGGCCTGGGTCGGCAACCATGTGGTGATGCGGCTGCAGCAACAGGTGTTCAGTCACCTGATGGCCATGCCCATGAGCTTCTTCGATCGCCAGAATACCGGCAACCTGCTCTCCAAGGTGACCTATGACGCGGGTCAGGTCTCCTCTGCCGCGAGCTCCACCCTGGTCTCCCTGGTGCGGGAAGGGGCCACCGTCATCGGCCTGCTCGGCCTGATGTTCTGGCACTCCTGGCAGCTGTCGGTGATCTTCCTGGTGGTGGGCCCGGTCGTGGGTATCCTGATTGGCCTTATCAGCCGCCGTTTTCGCAAGATCAGCCGCCACATCCAGCAGGCGGTGGGTGACATCACCACCTCCACCGAGCAGATGCTCAAGGGTCACAAAGAGGTGCTGATGTTTGGCGGCCAGCAGGTGGAAGACAAGCGCTTCTTCCGCGTTAGCAACCGCATGCGCCAACAGACCATGAAGATGGTGGCGGCGGATGCCATCGGCAGCCCCATAGTCCAGATGGTGGCCTCGGTGGCCTTGGCGGTCTTCCTCTACGTGGCGACCATCGACAGCGTCAAGGCGACCCTGACCGCGGGTACCTTCACCGTCATGGTTACCTCCATGATGATGCTGCTCAAGCCGCTGAAAAGCCTGACCGACGTGAACAACCAGTTCCAGCGCGGCATTACCGCCTGCCAGAGCCTGTTCGGTCTGCTCGACTCCACCCCGGAAGAAGACTCAGGTACCCGCACCCTGGAGCGGGCCCGTGGCGAAATTGAGTTTCGCAACGTCACCTTCACCTACCCGACCAAGGAGACCCCGGCGCTGCACAATGTCAGCTTCAAGGTCGAGGCGGGCAGGTCAGTGGCCCTGGTGGGGCGCTCCGGCTCCGGCAAGAGCACCATCGCCAGCCTGTTGACCCGCTTCTACGACATCGAGCAGGGGGAGATACTGCTCGATGGGGTCAACATCCGCGAATACAAGTTGAGTGAGCTGCGCAAGCAGTACGCCCTGGTCTCTCAGCACGTGCACCTGTTCAACGACTCAGTGGCCAACAACATCGCCTACGCGGCGGAAGATCGCTACAGCCGCGACGAGATCCAGCACGCCGCTCGCATCGCCCACGCGGACGAGTTCGTGCGCAAGATGCCGGACGGTTACGATACCGTCATAGGTGAGAACGGCGCCTCCCTGTCCGGCGGTCAGCGTCAGCGCATCGCCATCGCCCGTGCCCTGCTGCGCGACGCCCCCGTGCTGCTGCTGGATGAGGCCACCTCGGCCCTGGATACCGAGTCCGAGCGTCACATCCAGGCCGCCATCGATGAGCTGTGCAAGGCGCGCACCTCCCTGGTCATCGCCCACCGCCTCTCCACCATCGAGAAGGCGGACGAGATCCTGGTCATCGACGAGGGCCACATCGTCGAGCGTGGCAACCATAGCGAACTGATGAGCCAGCAGGGCACCTATGCCCAGCTGCGCGCCATCCAGTTCGGTGCGAGCCAACCCGCCGCGAGCCAGCAGGCCTGATGCTGGAGCGGCTCTGGTACGAGAAGAGTGGTTGGCGCTGGTTGCTGGCCCCCTTCGCCCTCTTGTTTGTCCTTATCAGCGGTGGCCGTCGCTATGGTTATCGCCGCGGCTGGTTCAAGGCCTACCGTGCCAGCGTGCCTGTCATCGTGGTCGGCAATATCTCGGTCGGCGGCAACGGCAAGACCCCGGTGGTGGTCTGGCTGGTGGAGCAGTTGCAGGCCCGCGGCTTCAAACCCGGGGTGGTCAGCCGTGGTTATGGCGGCAAGGCGCCTCATTATCCCTATCGGCTTGATGCGCACAGCACTACCGCCGAGGCGGGGGATGAACCCGTGCTCATCGCCCGGCGCTGCGGCTGCCCCCTGGTGGTGGCTCCCAAGCGCGCCGATGCGGTGCGGCTGCTGGAGCAAAGTGGCGAGGTGGACATCATCATCACCGACGACGGCCTGCAGCACTACGCCCTGGCCCGGGATCTGGAACTGGTGGTAGTGGACGGCGTGCGCCGCTTCGGCAATGGCTGTCTGCTGCCCATGGGGCCATTGCGCGAGCCCATGACCCGCTTGAAACGGGTGGATGCCATCCTCTGCAATGGCGGCACCCCGGCCAGGGGAGAGTATCCCATGACGCTGGTGGCGGATGCGCCGCGCCGGGTGCGCGATGACATGCTGGCATCTGAGCCCTTGCCGCGCGAAATCGATGCGATGGCGGGGATCGGCCATCCCCCCCGTTTCTTCGCGACCCTGAAGAGCCTTGGCTATGAACTCAAGCAGAGCGTCGGTTACGCGGATCATCAGGCGTTCGACAGCGCCGAGCTGCTGGCTCGCTTTTCTGATCACCCCTTGCTGATGACAGAGAAGGACGCGGTCAAGTGCCGGAACTTCGCACCGGACAACTGGTGGTATCTGCCGGTCAGCGCCGAGCTGCCGACCTCCTTGCTGGACACCCTGCTGGCCTCGCTGGCAGAGTCCCGTGCTGGTGCGGATAAATAAACAATGCGTTTGTGCTGTAGGGGTGAGATTTACCTTGTGTAATGACTGCTCTATTGGCCCATCAAGCTAAATATACCGAGATGTCCGGCATGAATATGAGGCCGATGCCTTCAAAGGCATTTTCTCATTGGCGCCGGACATGCCCATTGGATTGCCCGGTATCATTGCCGGTATCACCTGTCCGAAATCGTTAAAGGAGTTTCGTTGTGGCACTGGATATTAAACTGCTCGACATCATTGCCTGCCCGGTTTGCAAGGGGAAGCTGCACTACAACAAGGCCGCCCATGAGCTGGTCTGCCGCTTCGACAAGCTGGCCTATCCGCTGGAGGAGGGGATCCCTGTGCTGCTGGAGAACCGTGCCCGCGCCCTGGCGTTGGAAGAGCTGAACCCATGAGCTTCGTCGTCGTCATTCCGGCCCGCTATGCCTCGACCCGGTTGCCGGGCAAGCCGCTGGCGGATATCCATGGCAAACCCATGGTGCAGCACGTGGTGGAAAAAGCCCTGCAGTCCGGCGCCGATCGGGTGATCGTCGCCACCGATGATGTGCGGGTACAGCAGGCGTTGGCGGCGGTGGCGCAGGAGACGGGGGCCGAGGTGTGCATGACCTCCCCGGATCACCAGTCCGGCACCGAGCGTCTGGCGGAGGTGTGTCGTCACTACGGTTTCGCCGCCGATACCATAGTGGTCAACGTGCAGGGGGATGAGCCCCTCATTCCCCCCGTCATCATTCGTCAGGTGGCGGACAACTTGGCCAGCGCCAGCGCCCCCATGGCGACCCTCTCCGTGCCCATTGTGGATGCGGAAGAGGCGTTCAATCCCAATGCGGTGAAGGTGGTGACCGACCACCAGGGTTATGCCCTCTACTTCAGCCGCGCCAGTATTCCCTGGGACAGGGACAGGTTTGCCCAGAGTCAGGCGCAGATCGGTGCCCATTATCAGCGCCACATCGGCATCTACGCCTACCGCGCCGGTTTCATCCAGCGCTACGTGGATTGGGCGCCGAGCCAGCTCGAGCAAATCGAGGCGCTGGAGCAGCTGAGAGTGCTCTGGTACGGGGAGAAGATCCACGTTGCAGAGGCGCTGGAAGCCCCGCCGGTGGGGGTAGATACCCAGCGGGATCTGGACAAGGTGCGTGCCCTGCTGGCCCCTTGAGGCGAGAGATCCGCATCCAATTCGAAACGGCGCCTCAGGGCGCCTTTTTTTGGTTGAATCTTTATATAATTAATTGATTTAAAACGTCATTGGCGAACAGTTTCAAACTTTTCCCGGCCATGGTTTGCCAAATCCCCGAGTTTGGTTATGATGCAAGACGCCGTGTTAACCCTAACTGGCATATAACGAGATAAAAAACGGGGTGTATGGGTGATTAATGTATTCCTGGTCGATGATCATGAGTTGGTGCGTACAGGGATAAGACGCATTTTGGAAGATGTCCGCGGGATCAAGGTGGTGGGCGAGGCACAGAGCGGCGAGACGGCCGTGACCTTCTGCCGACAGCATCACCCAGACGTGATCCTGATGGACATGAACATGCCGGGCATCGGCGGCCTGGAGGCGACCCGCAAGATCCTGCGGATCCGGCCCGATGTGCGCATCATAGTGCTGACCATTCATTCAGAAAACCCGTTCCCGACCAAGGTGATGCAGGCAGGTGCCGCCGGTTATCTCACCAAGGGCGCCGCCCCGGACGAGATGATCCACGCCATCCGGCTGGTGCACTCCGGTCAGCGTTACATCTCCCCGGAGATCGCCCAGCAGATGGCCCTGAGCCAGTTTGCCTCGGCGGACGAGAACCCCTTCAAGTCCCTCTCCGAGCGCGAGCTGCAGATCATGATGATGATCACCAAGGGACAGAAGGTGACCGACATCTCGGAGCAGCTCAACCTGAGCCCCAAAACGGTCAACAGCTATCGCTACCGCCTGTTCAGCAAGCTCAACATCAATGGCGATGTGGAGCTGACCCATCTGGCCATTCGCTACGGCATGCTGGATGCCGACACCCTGTAACCAGGTGTGGTGGAGTCTGGTGAATAGACAAAGGCGGCCCGGGCCGCCTTTTTGCTTGATGTGCCCTGCGGCCGCTGGCGTTCTGGCAAGGCCCTGCCTTTGCTTTCAGGCGCAGGTGCGCAGTATGATCCCCGTGAATTCTTGTTCTGAGCCGAGTCGCCGATGATCCCTTCCCCCGACATTCATTCCGATAGCAAGGTGTTGCCGAGCGCCGCCACTCACCATATCTACATTTGTCGCGGGGGTCAGCATGACGGCCTCTGAACCTATTTTTGACAGCAAAGCCTTCCTCGGTGTGGTGACGAACCAGCATATCGACGTCTATCGCGGGGGGCATCATGCCGGTATCTGAACCTCTCTTCGACAGCAAGGCGTTTCTGAGTGCGGTGACGAACCAGAGCGGCGTCTATCGCATGTACGACAGCGGCGGCACCGTCATCTATGTGGGCAAGGCCAAGGATCTCAAGAAGCGCCTCGCCTCCTACTTTCGCACCAACGTCGACAGCATCAAGACCCGCACCCTGGTGCGCCAGATAGCCGACATCCAGGTGACGGTGACCCACACAGAGACAGAGGCGCTGATCCTTGAGCACAACCTCATCAAGCAGTACCAGCCGCGTTACAACGTGCTGCTGCGCGACGACAAGTCCTATCCCTGGATCATCATCACAGGCCATCGCCATCCCCGCATCGGTGTGCATCGCGGCGCCAGAAAAATAAAAGGCGATTATTTCGGCCCTTACCCCTCGGGTGGTGCGGTGCGCGAGAGTCTGCACCTGATGCAGAAGATCTTTCCGGTACGCCAGTGTGAAGACGCCGTTTATGCCAACCGCAGTCGCCCTTGTCTACTCTATCAGCTCAAACGCTGCGCCGGCCCCTGTGTGGCAGGCCTGGTGAGCGAGGCGGAATACGCCCAGCAGGTGGAGCTGGCCAGGTTGTTTCTGGCGGGCAAGAACCAGCAGGTGATAGGGGAGCTGGTGGGCAAGATGGAGTCTGCCAGCGGCGATCTGCGCTTCGAGGAGGCTGCCCGCTACCGGGATCAGATCCAGGCCCTGCGCCGGGTCACCGAGCAGCAGTCGGTGAGCGGCAACGTGCTGGACGAGCTGGACGTGGTGGGGGTGGCCTGCGATAAAGGCACCGCCTGCATCCATGTGCTCTTCATCCGCCAGGGCAAAGTGCTGGGTTCGCGCAGCTATTTCCCCAAGGTGCCGGCGGATACACCGCTCGATGAGGTGGTGCAATCCTTCCTGCTGCAGTTCTATCTGTCGGGTCAGGGGGGACGCCAGATCCCGAGCGAGGTGCTGCTGGACGTGGCGCTGGAGGATGAAGAGGTCATCGCCCAGACCCTGAGCCAGACCGCCGGTTACAAGGTGCGGGTACAGAGCCGCACCCGCGCCGAGCGGGCCCGCTTTATCAAGCTCGCGACCATCAATGCCGAGACGGCGCTGCGCTCACGCCTCGCTCACAAGAGCACTACCACAGCCCGTTTCACCCAGCTGGAGGAGCTGCTGGAGCTCGAAGGCCCCATTACCCGCATGGAGTGTTTCGATATCTCCCACACCATGGGGGAGCGCACCGTCGCCTCCTGCGTGGTGTTCAACCGGGAGGGGCCGCTGAGCTCCGAATACCGCCGCTTCAATATCGATGGCATCACAGGCGGGGATGACTACGCCGCCATGGAGCAGGCGCTGGAGCGCCGCTTCGGCAAGCTGCAGGAGCCGGACAAGGTGCCGGACGTGCTGTTTATCGACGGCGGTCTCGGCCAGTTGCGCCGCGCCGAAGAGATCCTGGCCCGTCAGCTGGAGTTTCTCGGCGGCAAATACCCGCTGCTGGTGGGCATTGCCAAGGGGGTGACCCGCAAGGCTGGGCTGGAGACCCTGATCCTGGGGGATAGCCACGAGGAGCTGCACTTGCCGGCAGATATGCCAGCTTTGCACCTGATCCAGCACATTCGCGATGAATCTCACCGTTTTGCCATCACGGGCCACCGGGCGCGGCGCGCCAAGGCCCGCACCACCAGTACCCTGGAAGATATTCCCGGGGTGGGTCCCAAGCGCCGTCAGGCCCTGCTCAAATACCTGGGGGGCCTGCAGGAGGTGAAGAAGGCCGGCGTGGATGAGCTCGCCAAGGTGCCCGGCATCAGCCAGGAGCTGGCCCAGTCCATTCACGATGCTTTGCATTCGCTCTGAGTCTGCATAAAAGGTGGCGGCTGTTCAGGGTGGTGGGTATCCGGCATCAGCCGGGCTCTGTGTGATTCAGAATGCGTGGTGTCTGTCCTTGTGCCTTGGTTGAGGGCAAACGCACAGTCTCTGCGTACAAGAGCCGTGACGCAGGGGGCCCGCCAATGCCATAATAACCGGCATCCTGAGGTTATTGATGGATTCATAGACCAAGGCGGGCGCCGGCCCGGTTGCATCGACAATCGGCTTGGGGCTACCATGTAGCGGCATACAAGAAGTGGCTGAAAATAATGACAAATATTCCTAACCTGCTGACGTTTTTTCGGATTTTGCTCATCCCCGTCTTCGTCATCCTGTTCTACCTTCCCTATCAGTGGGCCTATGTGGCGGCCGCCATTGTCTTCATCCTGGCGGCGGCGACCGACTGGTTTGATGGCTATCTCGCCCGCAAGCTGAATCAATCCACCGCCTTCGGTGCCTTCCTGGATCCGGTCGCCGACAAGATCATGGTGGCCGCGGCCCTGGTGGTCATCGTCGAACACTACAACACCATCTGGGTTACCATACCGGCCATGACCATGATTGGCCGCGAGATCATCATCTCCGCCCTGCGGGAATGGATGGCCGAGCTTGGCAAGCGCTCCTCGGTGGCGGTTAGCTGGATTGGCAAGTGGAAGACCATGATCCAGATGGTGTCGCTCACCGGCCTCATCTGGCAGTACGACATCTGGATGGTGTGGCTCGCTTATGTGCTGCTCTATGTGGCGACCGTGCTCACCTTCTGGTCCATGTTCCAGTACATGAAGGCCGCCTGGGGCGATCTGAGCTACCACTCCCGCTTCTAGTCCGTCTGCCACTGCGCAGATCGCTGTTTCCCTGTCGTTGGGGCCGGGAAACAGCCATAAGGGCTAAAAGTAGGGGCGGCGGGTAAAAAACACTCGAACGATCAGCGTATTAAATGTTTTTGGTTGACTGGGCGAGGAACATCGCTAGAATGCGTCCTCGTAGTCAGGCAATCAGCCAGACCGATGCGGGAATAGCTCAGTTGGTAGAGCACGACCTTGCCAAGGTCGGGGTCGCGAGTTCGAGTCTCGTTTCCCGCTCCAAATTCAGACAATCGAGAGTTCACTCTCTTTTGCATGGCGCGTTAGCAAAGCGGTTATGCAGCGGATTGCAAATCCGTTTAGTCCGGTTCGACTCCGGAACGTGCCTCCATATTGACAAGCCCGCCCGCGGACTTGATACCGATTGCGGTGCCCGAGTGGTGAAATCGGTAGACACAAGGGATTTAAAATCCCTCGCTTTTCGAGGCGTGCCGGTTCGATTCCGGCCTCGGGCACCATTAATATAAAAGAGTTACGAAGGCCACTAGCAATAGTGGCCTTTTTGTTTTCCTTCCAGTGTCCACATTTGATCCACACAGATTTATTCCGGTAGTTCTTCCAGCTTAACCTCGAGCTGCAGGCAGTTGGTGTAGCCCTGATTGGTGAGGTCGTCTACCACCTAGGTGAGCAGCCAACGAGCCTCGTCTATCTGTGGTTTGGACTCCTGACCGTAGTTGGCTGTGCCCTGGTTTCACCTGTATAGAAATAATGAGGCCCCATAAGGCGATGGCAGTGAGAAGGTTTGGAGATGACTGCGTTGACGCTTGTTAAGTTTTCCGATCTTGTTGCTCTCTGAATAGGCAAAGCCAAGAATCGTAGGACGATGAGCACCGGCCGGCTGCCGGCGCTCGTCATCCTTATGTCAGGGGCTCCGGGAAACTGTACTAGGGGGCTTCAGAGGGATTGATAAAGTAGCTACCGCCGCCACCTCCCATGCCGCCACTACCGCCACCGTTGCTGCCGCCATCCCCGGTCGGGGGAGGGCTAGTGCCACCGGAGGAAGCGCAACCAACCAGCATGAGTTGTATTCCTATCAGGCAGATTTTCCAGTGTTTCATGACCATCTCCTCTACTGCTTGCTTGCCCAGCGGCCTGGTTGAACCCAGGGTCGAACTGGACAAGACAATGCTGAGTTTAGCCCAGCCCTCATCTATGAGGCTGCCTCTGCCCAACACTGCCAGTGCGTTAGGGTTGCCTCGGCCTATCCAGAACTGCAGCCGAGCATGGTGGATCCCTGTAGCGGATCCCAACGCAGCTCAAAGCGCTCGCGCCGGGTTGCTGGGTGGGCTAGAGTCGGCCTCCTGGCGTTATCGTCAGGTTGAACAATCGTCAGGTTGAACAAAGGGTGGGCTACTGATGCTGAAAGTCATCGCGCAGGATTTTATCAAGCTGGATCGTGTCGAGGAGGTCATGCCTCTGTATCGGGAGTTGGTGGATAAGACCAGGGCGGAGCCGCTGTGTATCTCTTATGAGCTGTGCGTCGATCAGAAAGATCCCGGGCACTTCGTATTTCTAGAGGAGTGGCCCGACAGGGACGCCCTGGACGCTCATTGCGCCACTGAGCATTTCCAGCGGCTGGTGCCACTCATCGATCGGCATCAACGACAGCCCGGCACCTATCTGCTGATGGATGCATTCGCGTGATCCAGCTGACTTGGCCATCAGGTTGGCGCCGTGCGCCCATAAAAAATCCGAAACGCCAGGTTTCGGATCTTGGCCCGCGAGGGGCACACACAGGTTATACCAAGGGAGATTGGTCGATCAGCTGCGTACCTTGTTGTAGATAAACAGCACGATCAGGGCGCCAACGGTGGCGATAAGAATGCTCGACAGGTTGAAGCCGGTGACGGTGCCCATGCCCAGCAGGGTGCTGACATAGCCACCCACCATGGCGCCGATCACACCCAAAATCACCGTCATGAAGAAACCACCACCATCCTTGCCCGGCATGATCCATTTGGCCAGAATGCCGACGATCAATCCCAATACAATCCAGGTAATAAATCCCATAACATCATCCTCGCTGTGTGAAGAGATCTAGAGTATACGCAGCGGATTGGATTGTATCCCGCTCAGGGATCGGGTTGGTCAGAAATGGTCATATGAGAACCTATCGCGCCCTGGAATGATCGCTTTTCAGGCGAGGGTGCGGGTCTCCAGCCGTTGCCCCGCCGGGGAGCAGACAAGGATAGATCCCTGCTCGAACCAGTCTCCCAGCACGATGCGCCGCGCCGCCTTGTTCCCCAGTTTGAAGTCGTGGATGGCAGGCCTGTGGGTGTGGCCGTGGATCAGGACCTGGCAGTCGTGCGCTCGCAGCGCCTCATCCACCGCCGCCGGGGTGACGTCCATGATGAACTGTTGCTTGCTGGCATTCTCCATCTGGCTCTGGCCGCGCATCTTGCAGGCGATGCGCTGGCGACGGGAGAGCGGCAGGCGCAGGAACAACCAGCGCAGCCACTTGAGTTGAGTGATGCGGCGAAACTTCTGGTAATCGACATCCAGGGTACAGAAGAGATCCCCGTGGCTCAGCAGCACCCGCTCCCCGTAGAGATCGATGACGCAAGGATCCCCCAGCAGGGTCATGCCGGCGCGCTTGGCAAATTGTCGGCCCAGCAGAAAATCGCGGTTGCCGTGGATAAAGTAGATGGGTACCCCTTGCTGACTCAGGGCGAGGAAGGCGTCTGCCACCTCGTGGTGGAGCGGGTTGGGATCATCATCCCCCACCCAGAATTCGAACAGATCGCCGAGTACATAGAGGGCGTCGGCGCCGGGGGCATCGTCTTGCAGAAAACGCACCAGAGCGGCCGTCATGTCTGGCCGGGCGGCACTGAGGTGAATGTCACTGATAAAAAGGGTGCTCATGAGATCCTGGGCATCGAGAGAGTGTTCTCAAAACGGGAGTGATGGGTGAGGGGAGCAGCTTGCCAGACGATCGGCGCCAGATCGACCTCTTCCAGGGTCAACAGCGCCAGATAAGGATCGCCGGGGAGGTCCAGCAGTTGGCAGATGGCCGCCTCGCCCTTGAGATTGGCATCGCGGCGAAGGCGCAGCACCGCCTGGTAGAAGTCATGGCCGAAGTGTTCGAGCAGGGTCGCCATCAGGCTGAGGTGGCGCCAGCCGTGAAGCGTCTCTATGGGGGAGGGGGTGACATAGAGCTCAAGGGGCCACTCCTGGCCATCGGGCCCGCGCCTTGTCTGCTCGAGCACCCACACCTCCTTGCTCTGCTCGCTCCCCTGCCAACCCTGGGCACATAGACGGGCGCCGAGGCTTGCGGGATCCGGATGCTGGCAGATGAGGTCGAGATCGCTGCCGGGCTTGTCCAGCCCAATCGCCACCGTGCTCACCAGCGCCATGTCCTGGCACTGGCTTTGAAGCGTATCCCAGACTCCCGACATAAGCAGGGCATGGGCCGAGCGTTGACGCGGGTTGCCATGGGCCAGATAGTCGAGACGGCGCCAGTTCGGGCTTCCACCTGCACCCGATGCCAGTACAGATGGAAAAACTGCGGCCGGGGCCGCAGTTTTGTCAGTGCCTAAGTGGCAGCAATCAGTCAGCAAGGGTCACCTTGGTGATGACGACGTCTTCAACCGGGACATCCTGGTGGATGCGGCCGTAGTTGCCGGTCTTCACACCCTTGATCTTGTTGACCACGTCCATGCCGGCGGTCACTTCACCGAACACGCAGTAGCCAAAGCCCTGAGTGGTGGCGGACTTGAAGTCCAGGAAGTCGTTGTTGTTCACGTTGATGAAGAACTGGGCGCTGGCAGAGTGCGGCTCCATGGTGCGGGCCATGGCGATGGTGCCAATCTTGTTGGACAGGCCGTTGGCCGCTTCGTTCTTGATGGAAGCGCGGGTGTCTTTCTCTTCAAAACCAGGGGCATAGCCGCCACCCTGGATCATGAAGCCGTCGATGACGCGGTGGAAGATGGTGTTGTCGTAGTGACCGTCACGGCAGTATTGCAGGAAGTTGGCCACAGTTTCCGGGGCTTTCTCGGCGTTCAGGGTCAGGGTGATGTCGCCGTGGTTGGTGTGCAGAGTAACCATGATATGTCCTTTCATTGATATGCGAGCACGAGTCGGCTCGCAGCTGTTGCATGGGTTATGGCATAAAGTGGTGGCAATTCTAGCCCATCAAGGCCGCCTGGCATAGGGCGAACGCCATCTGTGGCACGTTTTGCGCCTCGTTTTCTCCACCGGATGCGGTTAGAATGTCAGACCATTTTACTCACAGGCAGTGGTCATAAGATGCTGAAGATCTACAACACACTCACTCGTCAAAAAGAAGAATTCAAACCTATCCACCCGGGCAAGGTGGGCATGTATGTGTGTGGGGTCACCATTTACGATCATTGTCATATCGGCCACGGCCGCACCTTCGTCGCCTTCGACGTGGTGGCCCGTTACCTGCGCTACAGCGGCTATGAGCTGAACTATGTGCGCAACGTCACCGACGTGGACGACAAGATCATCAAGCGCGCCGCCGAGACCCGGGTCACCTGCGACGATCTGACCGAGCGCCTGATCGGCGACATGCACGCCGATTTCGATGCCCTCGGCATGCTGCGCCCGGATATCGAACCCCGCGCCACCCAGCATATCCACGAGATCATCGATCTGGTGGAGACCCTGCTGGCCAAAGAGCACGCCTACGTGGCGGACAACGGTGACGTCATGTTCATCGTCGAGTCCTTCGCCGATTACGGCAAGCTCTCCGGTCAGGATCTGGAGCAGCTGCAGGCCGGCGCCCGGGTCGACGTGGTGGATGCCAAGCGCAACCCGCTGGACTTCGTGTTGTGGAAGATGTCCAAGCCCGGCGAGCCGACCTGGGACAGCCCCTGGGGCCCGGGTCGTCCCGGCTGGCACATCGAGTGCTCCGCCATGAACTCCAAGCACCTTGGCAACCACTTCGACATCCACGGCGGCGGCTCGGATCTGCAGTTCCCGCACCACGAGAACGAGATTGCCCAGTCTTGCTGCGCCCACGGTGGCGACTACGTCAACACCTGGATGCACAGCGGCATGGTGATGGTGGACAAAGAGAAGATGTCCAAGTCCCTTGGCAACTTCTTCACCATCCGCGACGTCCTGGCCCACTACGACGCCGAAACCGTGCGCTACTTCCTGATGTCCGGCCACTATCGCAGCCAGCTCAACTACTCGGAAGATAACCTCAAGCAGGCCCGCACCGCGCTGGAACGCATGTACACCTCCCTGCGCGACCTGCCGGTGGTGCCCGCCGCCGGTGGCGAAGAGCAGCTGGTTCGCTTCAAGGAAGCCATGGACGATGACTTCAACACCCCGGAAGCCTACTCAGCCCTGTTCGATCTGGTGCGCGAGATCAACCGCCAGAAGGCAGAAGATCTGACCGCGGCCGCCGGCCTCGCCGCCCGCCTGCGCGAGCTCGGCGCCGTGCTCGGTATCCTGCAGCAGGATCCGGATGCCTTCCTCAAGGGTGATGAAGCGGACGACGAAGTGGCCGAGATCGAGCAACTGATCGCCCAGCGCAATCAGGCCCGCGCCGACAAGAACTGGGCCGCTGCAGATGCCGCCCGCAACCGTCTCACCGAGATGGGAATCGTGCTGGAAGACAGCGCCGGCAAAACCAGCTGGCGCCGTGCCTAAGGCCGGTGGCTCTGTTAGAGCCAACAGGTTAAGCAAATAAAAAACCGCAGCCCTAGGGTTGCGGTTTTTGTTTGTGGTTTGTGAAGCTTATTTATAAAGTTTTTAACCATCATGCTTAACCACAAAAGAGTTACGTAACTGAAGGTTTAAATCAAATCGCTTTGCTCCAATCTCTAATGCTGCAGCTTCATCCTCAGGAGAGCTGTTGTCGGATACATAATAATATGTATCTAGTGATGACCAAGTTAGTTTTCTCTTATGTTTTTGCAACCAATCAAGCTTACTAGAAAAAAATATAATCTTATTGGAAATATGCATTCTCGCGAAAACAGAAGGCAGAAATTCCTTTTTATCAAAACCTACTATAGGATTTCCAATTGAAAGCAAATTTGGTTTTTCCTGTTGCTTTGCTGACTGCATTTTTTTTACAGATTCATAGAATCCAGATGGTAGAAAACATCCACAGACTAAGCCTTTAGCAGAAAACTCAAAAGCCAGTTTTTTCTCAAAAGCAGTCCCACCTAATAAAACGCTGTATTTTTCCTGAGCACAAAATTCAATGAAATTACGTACAGCGCTAATTTCACTTTCCTTTGGCTTGGTACTACAAATAATTGAAAAATCGTATTTGAATTCTCTTTTATTTTTGGGGTAGTAATATAAATCTTTTCTTGTATAGTTTTGCAACGTTTTAGGATATTCGTTGGTCGCGCACTTTATAACACCGGCTTCCACTGGATTAAGAAGTCTTTCATAATCAGATAATGGTGTTTTGACAAGACCAGCCTTAACTGAATCATAAGGTTCAAATACGTATATTTGTGCAGGTGAATTTTGTAACCTGTCACTAATCATGTTTCGTACTCTATCCCAATCTAATCCACCATGACCACAGCCTAACGCTGGAAGTGTAACCACTTTTCCAATTTTATCCTCTAGGTAAGTAGAAAGCCATTTCAATCCATCATCAATATAATTATATTCAGAGGGATTTTTCCAATGATCCTTTGTGGGGAAATTTATGATCTCGATTTCCTTCGAGATCATGTCTTTTTGAATCCAGACAGAAGGTGAACCAGGCCGAATCGTTCCTGAGCTACATTTTTCGACGTAGTCTTCAAACATTTCTGGAAATCTTTTCTTGAACGCAAGCGCGACCCCCGCACCCATTACACCTACACAGTTAACGGTGTTAACCATAATGTCGGCATCAAACTCGAAAAAATCTCCTGATACAAATTTTATCATGAACCGTTACCTTGCAAATTTTGGAGCGCTTCATTCCTCAGGTTATCAATCCCACCAGAGACTTGCATCAACCAAATATTATTTAAAGAACCAATATCAGCCTTGCTCAAGGCTACCAACATATTGATGTCTTCGGGAGAGGTCACTATATCGAATAACTGACTTTTGTTCCTCCCTTTAGCCACGATTTCACCCAATAAGTCATCATAGGTAACCAGCATCACAATCTTTCGAACTAGATCGGCAGGCAAAACGGGTACATCCTCTGTCAAAATTCGTTTCAACATGGGCAGGGACTTTCTAGGATGCTCTTCATCAGCTTTATTCATGAAGCTATTGGGCCAGTCAGTTTTCGGCCCTTTGCCTATATCATGTAGGTAGGCTGCCATCTCCAAGGCCTCACGATGAGTAGCGTCTAACTGACGATACTCAGGCGAGTTAACAACAAGACTAGCAACACGCCGACTATGAGCACCGACATCTTCACGATGAGGTCCATAATTTGCCCCTAACCCATCAATGCCCTCAAGCTCTTTGATAGCCGAAAAATTTGCACGAACAGCAATTAATGCATGTCCTAGACTCGGAAACTTTGGTACCACTTGCCGTTGGAACGATACAATGTAAGAAACAGTCTCGTCAAAGTGGTGTTTTAAGTAAAAGGGACCCGTGATTAAAGAAGTATTCCAGTTTCCAGGCTTGTAGTAATAATGTTGTAAGTTACCTTCAAAGACATTTGGTGCAGCAATGCCTTTATTTTTAAATATCTGTCTCACAATGTTCGAAAAATCACTGTTCCATGTAACTATATGATTGATTTCTAACAATGAAACATGATCTGGAAGCAAAAGCTCGGCCATTTTTCGATGCTTCTTATCTTCGCCATCATAGCGCCATCCGTTGTGATCTATAGTTTGCCAATCCAACTCATCAAGCTGTTGGGCTTGATTATTGCCAGAATAAAAATTTGGAGGGATGTCAGTATTTGCTGATGCACTCGTAAAATATGCTCCAGGCTTTGTTTCTAGAGATAATATTGAGACTGAAAGGTATATAATAAATTCCTGATCCACGTTTTTTTTATGAAGGACAGCAAGTTGCATTGGCGTTTTCTTGGCGAAATAAAATGGCACATAATCATGTACAAAACGACCATTCGTGTTAGGTACTAGCATTTGTGCTCGACGCCTCTGTATACCTTCCTCCGCAACGTTCACATGGTCTATGCCCCGAGCGATTTTCTGATTAGTTGAAAAAAGCCCATTATCAATTATGGATTCAAGATTCTCTATCGATGTGAAGTGATATACATTACGATATCTGTATTTATCTGGAACTGCCATATATTCGTTCTCCTTTTTATTTTTTCAATAAAAGTTCATAAGATATAATCTTTTTAATCCTGTAGCGAGAGCCATAATCTTATAGCTTTAACTACCTGAGAGAGAGGTGTAGAGCTGTAGGTTTGATTAGCAAAGCGTGATCGGATGTTCGAAAAATAAATTTTTATAACGGCTAAATACTCATTGATAAAGCCATTTACGGGATAGGGATGTGTGCTGCTTGTTGCTGTACTTGCAGTGATTTTTTCATTTATGAAACCATACAGGTTATATCTGTTTCATAAGTGAGATAATTTGCCATCGTCATGGGTAGCGAAGGGTTGGATCAGAGATAACGATCCTCCTAGCCATTGCCCCGAATAGATAGGGATAGGGTGCTGTTAACTGGCCTCAATGCTGTGGGTTGGGTGTTGCCCCCTGTTGTTTGCCGAGGTGAGCCCGTTTGCCCAGGCCGCGAGGCAGGATGCCGAGCGAGCGACGCTGGGCCAGGGATGGCCCATCGGCGCGTGCCGTTGGACAAAGGGGTGAACCGAGGGCACCCGACAAAGGAGGGCGAACAAGTGGGGGAGAAGACTTTTGGTGACTTTGGGTCTTTCCAAAGTCACTCGCCCAGCCGCGCAGCGGCGGCGAAACCCCGTCGAGGACAGCGTCCTCGCATCCTGCATGGCGCAGCCATGCCGATCCTGTTGTCGATCCCGTGTCGTCAGATAAAGACGTTACCCGACCCCTCACCCTAACCCTCTCCCGTAAGGGGAGAGGGGACATCCCTCGCCGAGGCGCGGGATGCCGGGCTGGCATCCGTCAGGGACGCTGCCGCCGGGCGTGTGCTGCCAGAGTGCGTCGTGAGCCGTCATAAAAGAGGGGGCTTGTGGCCGCGTCCCCATCTTACGGAGCCATTTTGGTCTAATCCATGGCTTTGATTAGTTAACTGTCAGAAATGAATGAATTTTTGCGCTGCTTCAAAGTTCCGAGAATGAACCCAAGCGGTGGCCCGAATTTTATCGAGCCAGAGCCTTGCTTGGCTCCGGAGGGGCTTGATCGCCCATGGGCGGGTTGGCTATCGTGGGCGGGTATGACATGCAAGCTGGGAGATAGGCATGGACAAGATATTGCAGGCCCTGTCGGTACAGGTCACGGCAGCGCGGGATTTGGAGAGCCTGACGCGGCCGCTGCTGGAGATGCTCGAAGCGGTGACCGGGCTGGAGTCGACCTATCTCACCGAGATCGATCTGGGGGAGGGCAAGCAGAGCATTCGCTACGCCCGCAACGTGGCTGGATTGCAGATCCCGGAGGGGATCTCGGTGGACTGGAGCGATACCCTGTGCCGGCGCGCCATTGATGAGGGGCGCATGTACACCGACAACGTCGCCGACTGCTGGGGGGATTCCGAGGCGGCCAGTGCGCTCGGCATTCGCACCTACCTGAGCAGCCCGGTGCGCACGCCGTCTGGCTCGCTCTATGGCACCCTGTGCGCCGCCAGCGCCGAGCAGCGGCCCTTCGTGGCGGGCTCGGAGCAGCTCATCGCCTTCTTCGCGCGGCTCATCGCTGAGCACGTGGAGCGCGAGCAGCTGCTGCAGCAGTTGCAGCAGGCGAACCATGAGCTGTCGCGCCAGGCCCTGTGCGATCCCCTGACCGGTCTGCCCAACCGCCGCGCCCTGATGCACGAGCTGGCTCGGCTGTTCCCCTTGTCGGAGCGGGCCGGTCATCCTGTGCTCATCGCCTTTATCGATCTCGACGGTTTCAAGGTCATCAACGACACCCACGGTCACGAGGCGGGGGATCAGCTGCTGAGCTCCCTGGCCCGGCAACTGGGCTCGGCCCTGCGCAGTGGCGATCTGCTGGCGCGGGTGGGGGGCGATGAATTTGTCGCCGTGGGCATGGGCCCCATTCACGGGGAGGAGACGGTGGAGGCGGCGGTGCACAGCTTCCAGCGCCGCCTGTTCGAGCACAGCGTGCTGCAACTGCCGCTCGGCGCCCAGGTGCTGCATTACCCCGGCGCCAGCGTGGGGGTGGTGGCCATCGATCCGGCCTACACCAGTATCGACGATGCCTTGCGCCAGGCCGATGCGCGCATGTACGCGGTCAAGCGCCAGCGCCGCGCCCAGGGGTAAGCCGGGTTGCCGTCACGGGAAGCAGGCTTATCCCCCGGTTGGATTGATTTTGCGCAATATCGCGCCGGCCCACGGGATGCTAGGATGCAGGTCTCTTAATCACAGGCGGCCTTGGCACATGGCAAACGGGTTTATCGGCGCGGTCCGCGCGCTGGCGGCGAAAGCGGCCGATCTGATGGAGTTTCAGCAGCGGATCTGGGTGGTCAGCATCATTCAGGAGGCCTATACCGACACCTTCATCGTCAATGAGGGCAGCTTCGAGGAGCCCATGCAGTGGATGGTGCGCAAGGGCTATGACGGTGACATGCTGCGCCAGGTGAACGAGATGCGACCCTCCCAGGCCATCGAGCTCGACCTGGGGCATATCAGCCACCGGCTGATGCGGGTCAAGTAGATCTGACTATTGCCGAGTAATGTGGTGATATTTTTGCGCTGATTTTTTAGTGTTTTAAGGTGTTTTATATTGCAGATTTAAGTAACAGGGGCCCATCTCGGGCCCCTGTTTCGTTATGAGTTTCGTTATGAGTTTCGTTATGAATTCCGTTATGAAAAGAGTGCGTCGTTTCAGGGGGCGGGGAAGTACTTGGCCTGCAACTGCTGGAATGCGCTGCTGGCCAGCACCTGGGTCAGGCCGTGCTGGAACTCCTTGACCAGGGCATCGTCCACCGGGTGGCTGAAGGCGAAGCAGAACTGCTCCGAGCTCAGCACCCAGCTCGTCTTGAACAGCGCGGGATCCAGCTGTTGGGTGTGAATAAGGTCCTGCATCGTGGTCTTGTTGGTGGAGACGAGATCGACCCGGCCCGAGGTGAGCATGCGCAGGGCCTGGGAAAGGCGGTTGGCGGTCATGATCTTCTGCTCGTCGAAGCCGCTGTTGAGCAAGAGCTGCTCCCCCACGTCGGTGCGCACCGCGCCTATGTTGTACTGCTGGGCCTCCTCCAGGGTGGTGAGCCGAATGTCCCGGGAGGCGAGGCTCATCAGCACGATTTCGGCGTAGCCGATGGGGCAGGCCCACTTGAACAAGGGGCTGCGGGCCTCGGTGCGGGCGGTGGAGAAGAGCACCACGTTGGGTTTTTGGGTCAGCAGATAGTAGCCGCGGGCCCAGGGCAGGATGCTGATGGCTTGCGGCGGCGTGTCGGTCTTTTGCCACACCAGTTGCAGCAGCTCGATGGCGAGGCCGCTGGGCTTGCCATCTTCGCCGGTGAAGTTATAGGGCTTGTACTCCTCGGTGAGGTAATGGAGCTGACCGAGGGCGGGGCTGGCCTGGGTTGCGCCGACGCAGGCGAAGAGCGTCAGCAAGAGTGTGAAAATGCGGGCGGTTAAAAGCGCGGCAAGGCGCGTCGTCATTGGTATCCATCTGCTCATCCCGACCATCCCGAGGCTGTGTGCTCAGCTTCAAGTGTTGCCAAGTCGGGCGGTTTCGCCACCCGCAGCCCGAATGAGGGGCAGGCGATGGCATGGATGAGGGCGGTGAGGTGGGCCTGCGCTCACCGGATGGCGACGACGAGCCGTGATCGTAGCCCGCCGCCTTGCTGGTTTACCAGGCGGCTCTGATCTTGCCGATGGGGTTGAAGTTATCGTCCCGCAGGCCGACCAACAGCGTCTTGCCATCGGCCTGCAGGCGGAACTCGCCGTAGCGGGCCGCCTCGAACTGCTCCCCGGTCCCCTCCTCGAAGAAGTAGGCATCCGGCCCTATCCGCCACAGGCTCTCTTGCTTTCGCACCTGCAGCAGCCGCTGATCCGGCCCGAGCGCCTCCGGGTTGCCATCGCTCACCCAGTGCGCCACCTGCTGCTCATCCAGGCGCACAACCAGGGTATCGAGGGCCGCCGCCTTCTCCTTCTCCAGCCCCACCAGATCGCGGGCCAGCTCATAGTTCAGGCGCATATAGTCCCCCTGCATCAGGGAGCGGGGATCGACCGGTGCCAGGCGCAGCAGCACCACTTCGCCGCTCGCCATGGCGTGCTCGAAGCGCCAGACGGTCAGATTGATGCCGACCAGGATAAGCAGGCCGGTCAGCAGCAGTGAAAGACGCCTCATGAGGAGCTCCTGGTAGTCGAAGTGCGATGAAAAATATCGGGTGTTAGAGCCTTCATGCTTTCTCCCTCGCGCTGAGCAGTTTCAATAACTGCCTGGCGCCGAGCAGCAGGGCGCCCGAGCCCAGCAGGAGCCAGGACTTGACCATCAGGGTGAGCCCCAGATCGTAGTAATAGAGGGAGCCAAAGCCCAGCAGCAGCAGGCCCGCCAGAGCCATCAGCCCGAGACTCCCGCCATAGAAGCCGAGCACCAGCACCAGGGCGCCGGCCCCCATGCCGGGGATGATGGCGCTGATGAGCACCAGCGGCAGGCCGTACAGCAGGGGCAGTTTCAGCTTCACCATGACCCCGAGCAGCAGGGTTGCGCACAGCAGGGGATTGAGCCAGAGCGGCAGGCGGGAGAGGCCGAGCTCGTCGAGCGCGCTGGCGCCACCTTCCCAGAGCGGGTGGTGCAGCCGTCCCAGCACCAGCAGGGAGAGGGCCAGCCCCAGGGTGAGGGACTCATAGAGCTGATGGCGCATGGGCTCCCGCTCGGCCTGCAGCCAGCAAATCGTGAGCGCCGTCATCACCAGCGGCAGGGCCAGCAGTTGCAGGCCGAGGCAAGCCAGTCCAAGCGCGAGCAGGATGGCGGCGGCGAAGCTGTGAAACAGTCGCACCAGCCAGTGATCGAACAGGGCGGCGATGGCTAGGGAGAGCAGACAGAGGCCGAGCCAGAGGAGGGCGGAGTGCAAGTCGACCCTGTCTATCAGGCCATAGAGCAGCCAGGCATCCGCCGCCAGGGCCAGGGCCAGCACGAACTGATCCCCCAGATCGCTGGATTTGGCGCTGCGTCTGGCGCTGCGATTGAGGCCAAGGGCCGCCGCCATCAGTACGCCACCCAGGGCGAGGGCATGGTTGGCCTCCCGGGTGAACTCCTCGAGGGCCATAAACAGGAAGAGCAGCAGGAAGATGGCGGCGAGCCAGCCCACCATGCCGAGCAGGAAGCGGCTCGACCAGTGGGGCTGATCGTCAAGGGGCGCTTCCCCCTCGACCAGGTTGGCGGCCAGCAGCCGCTGCCAGGGGGTCAGTTCAGCCATGGAGCCTCCGTGGTGGCAAAATGGGTGGTCAGGCACGCAGCCGCGGTCAGGCTGGCGGTGTGCGGGCAGAAGGTGAACTCAGACATGCAGCCTCCGCTGTTGTTGCAGCCAGCGGCTGGCCGCGACCGAGAGACCGATGGCGATGAGGCTGAGCAGCAAGAAGCCGTTCATGTCCGGCTCCATCCACTTGCCAAGGGCCGCCAGGATGACGGCGATGAGGCTCAGGCACCCCATGGCCAGGCCGGCGATGAAGCGCCCGTGCCAGCGCAGGTAGGCGGCGACCAGCCAGCCGAGCCAGACGGGCCAGACCCAGGGGGCGGCGGCATCGAACAGGGCCAGCAGAGCCAGCAGGGTGACGCCGAGCCCGGCGGCGAGCCCCGCCAGCCAGGAGGGCATCAGCCTGGCGCGGGCGGGCACCAGGATGAGGACGCCCCAGAGGACGAAGTTGAACAGGGAGAGGCTCCAGGCGAGGGCCTGCTCGTCGAAGGCGAAGAAGAAATCGAACAGGCCGAGTCGCCAGTAGAGCACCAGGGCCAACTGGCCGAGCAGCCAGCTCAAGGTCCAGAGCAAGGGGCTCATGCCGAGCGCCGCCAGAGGCACCAGCAGCAGGGCCCAGGTGGCGAACAGCTGCCAGGGATCGGCGCCGGTCTGGTAGGTCTGGCCCACCAGGGCCAGCAGGGCGCCGATGTTGAGGGCAATGGCCAGCAGCAGGGCCTGGCGCGGGCCGTCCGTCATGGGCCGCTTCCACAGCAGCACCAGCATGGCGAGCAGGGGCAGCTCCAGCAGGGCGAGGCGTGACAGGCGGCCGAGCTCCTGCCAGTTGAAGGCGACGAAGAACACCAGGCCGGCGCCCAGACACAGGCTGCCAAGCCAGAGCAGCAGTCTGTCGAACAACCACTGCCAGCGCGGCTCGGCAGGGGGCAGGTTCAGCTGGGCGAGGGCGGCTGGCAGTCGCTCCGGCGCGAGGCGGCCGCGTCTGACCCAGTCGAGCAGTGTCTGTCTTGAGGTGTGGTGCATGGCAAGGCTCCCAAGTGCCTGTCTGTCCTTGTGTTTGTCGCATTATGGCACGGCGCGCTGCGCCGGGGCAGGCCCCGCCTGAGTGGGTGCGACAAGGCTGATGTTCGCCAGAAGGGCGGGGCGCCTTTCGGGCATGAAAAAGCCCCGATCCGAAATCGGGGCTTGCTGAGGCTGGCGCTCTGGTGAGGTAAGTCAGTGCTCACGCTGACCTCCCCGCCTTATGGGGCCAATCAGACGAAGATAAGGGTGCTGACCCCGAGCCCGACGAACAGGATGGCGCAGGCGATGCGGATCCCCCTGAGGGGCAGCTTGTCGGCGCCGAGCTTGCCGAGCAGCACCACGGGCACGTTCGCCAGCATCATGCCGAGGGTGGTGCCGGCGATGACCTGAGTGAGGGAGTCGTACTTGGCCGCCAGCAGCACGGTCGCTATCTGGGTCTTGTCGCCAATCTCGGCGATGAAGAAGAGCACGAAAGTGGCCATAAAGGGGCCGTATTTGTCGAGGGAGCTCTCCTCGTCGTCCATCTTGTCCGGCACCAGGATCCAGAGTGCCATGGCGATGAAGGCCGCGGCCACCAGGTAGGTCATGATCTTGGGATCGAGCCAGTTGCTGATGAATCCGCCGAGCCAGGCGGCGCCGGCGTGGTTGAGCAGGGTCGCCGCCAGCATGCCGGCTATGATGGGCCAGGGCTTGCGAAAACGACAGATGAGGAGCAACGCCAGCAGCTGTGTCTTGTCGCCAATTTCGGCGATAGCCACGCTCAGGGTTGAGGTTAACAAGGCTTCCATAAAAAATAACCGGGGGACGGAATTGTTATACCTGAGACAAGCCTGCGCCATCCGTCCCCGGTATTGGCACTGGCCCGTCAAAGGTCTTGTCAAATCCGGCATTGCCCGGATCATCCTGACCATGGTGAGTTGGCACCAAGTGTGTTGATCAGGATCGCGCGTCGGCTTTGGCTAACAGCTAAACCGGTGGCGAGACTACTCCCCCTCGATGGGAGCGGGCATTCTAGGGAAAAAGTTGGAACGAGACAAGGCTATTAGCCACCCACCAGCTTGACGGAAAAGCCGGCCCTCTCCAGTTCGGCCTTGATCAGCTCCCGTTTGTCACCCTGGATCTCGATGATACCCTCCTTCAGGCCACCGCCGGTGCCGCACTTCTTCTTGAGCAAGGTGGCGATGGTTTTCTGCTGATCGACCGGCACGCCATGGATGCTGATGACCCCGGCGCCCTTGCGCCCCTTGGTCTCGCGGCGGATGCGCACCACCCCGTCGGTGGGGAAGGGAGAGGCGGATTGGGGCGTGGAGGCTTCCTTGATCATGCCGCCGTCCGTGCTGTAAACCAGGCGGCTGTTGTTGTCTGGAGTCATGACTGTTCTTTGTGACTTAGCTGATGGGAGTTTGATTTTACGCAAATAAATGTTGGGGGCACAGCTTATAATTCCCGGACTAAAAGCGAATTATTCTTGTTTATCATCAGGAGTCCGTCATGGTACTCACGCAGTTGTCGCCGGGGCAGAGTGCCCGCATCAAGAACATGAACCAGCTGACGCGCCCGCTGCGCCGCAAGTTGATGGTCATGGGCTTGTTGCCTCAGACCGAAGTCATTTTCCTACGCGCGGCGCCCCTTGGCGATCCGCTTCAGATCCAGTGCCAGGGCATCTGTCTCTCCATGCAAAAGAGCTTGGCGCAGCAAATCGAGGTCGAGCCGGTATGAACCCACTTGTAGCAAAAGAGGCTGGTTCAACCTATCGAGGCGGAAACAC
This sequence comes from Aeromonas lusitana, assembly GCF_002812985.1. GTDB lineage: Bacteria > Pseudomonadota > Gammaproteobacteria > Enterobacterales > Aeromonadaceae > Aeromonas > Aeromonas lusitana. The sequence goes on along the minus strand of NZ_PGCP01000034.1, from coordinate 55,001 downwards.
CATGAGCCACTCCCAGCAAAAGAGCCTGAATCATCGAGTCGAGGTGGAACCGGTATGAGTTACAACCTGGTCACCGTCGGCAATCCCAATAGCGGCAAGACGTCTTTATTCAACGCCCTGACCGGTGCCCGCCAGCAGGTGGGCAACTGGAGCGGGGTCACGGTCGACAAGAAGATGGGTGAGTTCTCCGCAGGCGATCACGACTATCAGCTGATGGACCTGCCCGGCATCTATGCCCTCGCCAATCAGGAGGCGAGCCTCGACGAGCAGATCGCCAGCCGCTTCGTGGAAGGCGAGCAGCCGGACTTGCTGCTCAACGTCATCGATGCCGCCAATCTGGAGCGCTCCCTCTACCTCACCCTGCAACTGCGGGAGCTGGGCCTGCCCATGGTGGTGGTGCTCAACAAGATGGATCTGCTGCAAAAGCGCCGCATCACCATAGATGAATCCCTGCTGAGCGAGGCGCTCGGTTGCCCCGTGGTGTCGCTCTCAGCCCACAACCGCCAGCAGGTGGCGGCCTTCAAGGGGCAGATCCACCAGTTTATCGGCCAGTCTCAGCCCGCCCTGGTGCTCGACTACGGTCAGCCGCTGGAAGCCGACATCGCCGAGCTCCAGACCCTGCTCGCCCCCCATCATCTCAATGCCCGTGGCCGCGCCCTGCGCCTGCTGGAAGAAGATGATGCCATGCAGGAGACGGTGCAGGCGGGCCAGCAGGCCGCCGTCAGCAACGTGGTCAGCCGGGCGCATCGCAGTCAGGACATAGACCTGCAACTGGCGGACCTGCGCTACGGTCACATCCATCACTGGGCCCAGCAGGCATGCCAGCAGAAGGGTAAGCTCACCATCGCCCAGAGCGAGTGGCTGGACAAGGCGCTGCTCAACCGCTGGGTGGGCATCCCCTTCTTCCTGCTGGTGATGTACCTGATGTTCATGTTTGCCATCAATGTGGGCAGCGCCTTCATCGATTTCTTCGACATCATGGGGGCGGCCCTGTTTGTGGATGGGGTGCACCATCTGCTCGGCCTGATCGGTGCCCCCGCCTGGTTGGATGCCGTGCTGGCGGATGGCATAGGCGCCGGTCTGCAGACGGTGGCGACCTTCATCCCGGTAGTGGGCTGCCTGTTCCTGTTCCTCGCCGTGCTGGAGAGCTCGGGCTATCTCGCCCGCGCCGCCTTCGTGGTGGATGCCCTGATGCGCCGCCTCGGCCTGCCTGGCAAGGCCTTCGTGCCCATGCTGATGGGCTTTGGCTGCACAGTGCCGGCCGTCATGGCGACCCGCACCCTCAACTCCGAGCGCGAGCGGCTGATGACCTCGGCCATGGCCCCCTTCATGTCCTGCGGTGCCCGCCTGCCTGTCTATGCCCTGTTCGCGGTGGCCTTCTTCCCGGAGTCCGGTCAGAACCTGGTATTCGGCCTCTACCTCATCGGCATACTGGCGGCCGTGCTCACCGGCCTCTTCCTGCGCAGCACCCTGCTGCCGGGTAAGAGCGACTCCATGGTGATGGAGATGCCGGACTACGAGTGGCCCCGTCCGGTGGACGTGGGACTGCGTACCTGGCAAAAGCTCAAGGCCTTCATCTTCGGCGCGGGCAAGACAATCGTGCTGATGGTGGCGGTGCTGAGCGTGCTCAATTCCCTGGGCACAGACGGCAGCTTCGGCAACCAGGACAAGGAGAATTCCGTGCTGAGCAAGCTCAGCCAGACGGTGACGCCTGTGCTGCACCCCATCGGTGTGCGGGAAGAGAACTGGCAGGCGACCGTGGGTATCCTCACCGGTATCTTCGCCAAGGAGGCCGTGGTGGCCACCCTCAACAGCCTGTATGCCGGCAGCACTGGGGATGATGAGGAGAGTGAATACTCCCTGCTCGGCAGCCTGCAGGAGGCGCTCGCCACCATTCCCGCGAACCTCGCCGGTATCGATCCGACCGACCCCATGGGGATCAAGGTCGGGGATCTGGAAGATCAGCAGGTCGCAGCCGAGGAGCAGGAGGTGGATACCTCCACCTACGGCAACATGCAGACCCATTTCGACGGGGTCGCCGGTGCCTTCGCCTACCTGTTGTTCGTGCTGCTCTACATGCCCTGCGCCGCCGCCATGGGCGCCCTGGTGCGGGAGACCGGCCGCCAGTGGGCCCTGTTCACCGCCGCCTGGTGCAACTACATGGCCTTCATGTGTGCCACTGTCTTCTATCAGGGGGCGACCTTTGCCGCGCACCCCGAGCAGAGCCTGTTGTGGATTGCCTTCTATGGCCTGTCCCTGATGCTGCTGTGGTGGCTCGGTCGTCGCCACGGTGACATCGCGGGTCGCAAGGTGGTGGCCCTGTGATGAAAGAGGAGGTCAACCCATGATCCTGCGAGAGCTGGGAACTTACCTTGCCGCGCAGCAGAAGGTGAGCCGGAAGGATCTGGCCCGCCACTTCCACACCTCGGAAGATGCGGTGGAGGCCATGCTCGGCGTCTGGATGCGCAAGGGGCGCGTCGCCAAGCGGGAGACTCAGGTGTGCGGCGGCAGTTGCTGCGGCAAGAGTCAGGAGGTGATGTTCGAGTGGTGTGAGCCCGGTCAGATTGGGCTGATACAAAAGAGCTGAGCTTACCCTCATCCCATCAAAAAGAACCCGCCGCTGGCGGGTTCTTTGTCATCTGTGCCTTGGCGCGTGAGTGGCCAGGGCTTATGTCAGATTGGCCAGCATCTCCTTGGTGACCAGCACAGTGCCTTGCAGAGTGCGATGGAAACGGCGGGCGTCTTCATCGGCGTTCTCCCCGATCACCATGCCCTCCGGCAGCTGGCAGCCCTTGTCGATGATGACGCGGCGCAGCCGGCAACCAGGGCCAATTTCCACCTGCGGGAAGACCACCGCCTGATCCAGGGTGCAGAAGGAGCCGACCCGGACGTTCGGAAACAGCACCGAACTGGTGATGAAGGAGCCGTTGACTATGGTGCCGCCGGCGAACATGGAGTTGATGGCAAGGCCGTGCTGGCCGTTGTCGTCCTGCACGAACTTGGCGGGGGGGATCATCTTCTGGCTGGTCCAGATGGGCCAATCCTGATCGTAGATATCGAGCTCGGGGGTGACTGAGGTGAGATCCATGTTGGCCTCCCACAGGGAGTCTACGGTACCCACATCGCGCCAGTAGGGGCGTGTCTGCTGGCAACTGCCGACGCAGGAGAGGCCGAATGGATGGGCATAGGCGGTTCCCTCTCTGACCACCCGCGGGATCACGTCCATGCCAAAGTCGTGATGGGACTCTTCATTGGCGAGATCCTCTTCCAGCAGCTGATAGAGGTATTCGGCCTCGAAGATATAGATCCCCATGGAGGCCAGCGCAGTGTCGGGCTTGCCGGGCATGGCGGGCGGATCGCTTGGCTTCTCGACGAAGTTGTGGATCTTGCGATCCTCATCGATGGCCATCACGCCAAAGGCGCTCGCCTCATTACGTGGCACCTCGATGCAGGCCACCGTCACCTTGGCGCCCAGTTTGACGTGATCCAGCAGCATGGCGGCGTAGTCCATCTTGTAGATGTGATCGCCCGCCAGCACTACCACGTATTTGGGGGCGTGCTCGCGAATGATATCCAGGTTCTGGTACACCGCATCGGCGGTGCCACGGTACCAGCTGACTTCATCCACCCGCTGCTGGGCGGGGAGCAGCTCGACGAACTCGTTCATCTGGTAGCGCAGGAAAGACCAGCCCGATTGCAGGTGGCGCAGCAGACTGTGGGACTTGTATTGGGTCACCACACCCACTCGGCGAAGGCCGGAGTTGATGCAGTTGGAGAGGACGAAGTCGATGATGCGGAATTTACCGCCGAAGTGGACCGCGGGTTTTGCTCTGTGATCCGTCAGCTGCTGCAGACGGCTGCCTCGGCCTCCGGCAAGCACCAAAGCCATGGTCTCGTTCAGCAACTGTCTTGCCTTCGCCGTACTGGTAGGTTGTAACAACATTTAACCCCCCTTTTTTTGTTGATTCATCGACATGGTGTCCCATTTGGGGATTGGCAACTTTGTTTTCAATCAGGATTTTGGGTCGAGGGGGCAATTAATTGATGGATGTGTCACTTGAGTGGTCGGCGGGGCGTGCGTCGCTCAATGATGGCTGGATGTCATCTTGAGGAGCGGGGGAGGGGAAAGGTGACAGGGATTGTACTCACCCCCGCCGAGGCGGGGGTGAGTGCTTGATAACGGGAAGAGGGCTAGAGCAGGTCGGGATTGTCATCCTTGGTGGGCTCCAGGCTCCAGCCGCTGGCATCCGCGCTGTTGGAGAGCAGCCCCTTCTCCCGCCACAGCTTGATCTTAAGGCGCAGGTTGTTCTGGGAGTCGGCGTTTTTCACCGCCTCCTCCTCGTCTATCACCCCTTCCACCACCAGATCGTAAAGGGTGCCGTCGAAGGTGACCATGCCAAGGGCCTTGGATTTCTCCATGATCTCCTTGAGGCTGCCAAACTCGCCGCGCTTGATGAGATCGCGAATGGTGTGGGTGCCGAGCATGATCTCCACCGCCGCCCGCCGCCCGCCGTCAGTGGTCTTCACCAGCCGCTGGGAGACGAAGGCCTGCAGGTTGTTGCCCAGATCGTTGAGCAGCTGGGGGCGGCGCTCCTCGGGGAAGAAGTTGATGATGCGATCCAGCGCCTGGTTGGCGTTGTTGGCGTGCAGGGTGGAGATGGCCAGATGCCCGGTTTCCGAGAAGGCCAGGGCATGCTCCATGGTCTCACGGTCGCGAATTTCACCGATGAGGATCACGTCCGGCGCCTGGCGCAGGGTGTTTTTCAGCGCCGCGTGGAAGCTGCGGGTATCCACCCCCACCTCCCGCTGGTTGATGATGCTCTTGCGGTGGCGATGGACGAACTCCACCGGATCCTCGATGGTGATGATGTGGCCGCCACTGTTGCGGTTGCGGTGATCGATAAGGGCCGCCAGAGAAGTCGATTTGCCCGATCCCGTGCCGCCGACGAACAGCACCAGCCCACGCTTCTCCATGATGGTGTCGAGCAGCACGGGGGGGAGTTTGAGGTCCTCGAAGCGGGGGATCTCGGTCTTGATGTTGCGCGCCACCAGGGAGACCTCGTTGCGCTGCTTGAAGATGTTGACCCGAAAGCGACCGATCTGGGGCAGGGAGATGGCGAGGTTCATCTCCAGCTCCTTCTCGAACTGCTGCTTCTGTTCAAGGTCCATGATGCCGTCGGCGATCCTGGCCACCTCACCCGGTTCGAGCGGGGTGTCGCTCAGGGCCCGCAGGGCGCCGTTGAACTTGGCGCAGGGGGGCGCGCCTGTGGAGAGATAGAGGTCGGAGCCATCCTGTTTGGCCAACGTCTGTAGCATGTCTCGCAATTCCATGTGTTGCCTCGCCACATCAAAAAGATGTGCTGGTAAAAGATGTGGTTGAGTGTATCTCGTCAGATGCCGGTGAGTTTCTCGCGAAACACAAAAAACACCGCCCCCAGGATACACAGACCGGCCCAGAGGTAGTCCCACTTCAGATCTTCTTTCAGATAGAAGATGGAGAAGGGCACGAACACCGTCAGGGTGATGACTTCTTGCAGGATCTTGAGCTGACCCACCGACAGCACTGTATGGCCGATGCGGTTGGCGGGCACCTGCAACAGATATTCGAACAGGGCTATGCCCCAGCTTATCAGGGCGGCGATGATCCAGGGCTTGTGGTTCATGCTCTTGAGATGGGCATACCAGGCGAAGGTCATGAAGACGTTGCTGCAGATGAGCAGGCCTATGCTGGTGACGATAGGGTTCATTAGGTTCTCCTTTAAAATCAATCGCATTTTATCTCGACTGCATGGGTTTTCATAAGTGGGGCTTAGGGGTATTTTTACCCCACAAGGATGAAGCAACATAAGGCTGGAATGGATGGGCAAGACAAGCGGAGTGCTTGGTCTGTTGTTTGCCTGCATGGCGCCCGTTAGCTCGATGGCGAACGGAACGCCGACCCTGACGGTGGTCACCGATGTCTGGCCACCGTTTCGCATGCTGGCGCAGGATAATCAGTTTTACGGTCTGGATATCGACATCTTGCGCCGCTTGCAGGCCCGCAGCGGCATTCAGCTGGAACTCAAGCAGGTGCCATGGGGGCGGGCACTCAAGCAGATGCAGACCGGCCAGGCCGATCTCATGATAGGGCTGGCCAAAACCCCGGAGCGCGCGGCCTTCGTCGATTATCTGCAACCCGCCTACTACCAGTGTCGGCCCGCGTTTTATGGCAAGCCTGCGGCCGTTGCCGCCCTGCATCGCTATGAGGATCTCAAGGGCAAGGAGGTGGGTTTCGTGCTCAACTCGGCCTATTTCGCCCCCTTCGACGACGACAACCAGATCGACAAGCACGGGGTGCCCACCGAAGATCAGCTGCAGCGCATGGTGGAGCGCGGCCACCTGCCGCTGATGATAGGCACCGACTGCCAGGTGGATTACGCCCTCAGCCAGCGCAACGCCGCGGGCCTGGTCAAGGCGGACTATCGCCCGCCGCACCCAGTGGTGCTCTATCTTGGCATGAGCAAGCGCTCACCTCACCTGCGTCTGGGGCCCGCCCTGGCGCAGGCGCTGCAAGAGATGGTGGAAAGCGGCGAGGTCGAGACCCTGGCCCAGCCCTACCATCCTTGACCTTGGGTGGTAACGCGCTGTTATCATGCAGCTTTGTGGCTGCCTTCAGGCATGGGGGCGGCACTTGTCTCATTTCGGGGATCCCGCGTGTATCTCGCTCTCATCCATCGCCAACAGCGCTGGCAGCGCTACTGGCTGCTCGGCCTGTCGCTCTTGACCCTCTCCCTGTTCCTGCTCTCCCTTGCCTGGGGGGAATTTTTGTTGCTGCCCTGGCACCCCTTGGGGGAGCTGGAGCGGCACATCTTGCTGGAGCTGCGCCTGCCCCGCGCCCTGCTGGCCTTGCTGGCGGGGGCTGCGCTCGCCTGTGGCGGCGCCGTGCTGCAGGTGATGCTGCACAACCCGGTGGCCGAACCCGGCCTGCTCGGCGTCTCGAGTGGCGCCGGCCTCGCCGCCATGGTGGCGATGGCGGTGGCCAAATCCCTCGGGGTCTATCTGCCGGGCTGGGGCCTGTCTCTTGCGGCCTTCGGCGGCGCCCTGCTGGTGACCATGCTGCTGATCCGGCTGGCGCGCCGGGCCCGGCTCGGCCACGCCCGGCTGCTGCTGTTCGGGGTCGCCATCGGCATCCTCGCCAACGCCGCCATGACCTGGCTGATGTATTTCGCCGATGACGCCTCCTTGCGCGAATTCATGTTCTGGATGATGGGCAGCCTCTCCTATGGCAGTCAGCAACTCGCCTGGTGGTGGCTGGTGCTGCCGCTGACCCTGGGCTGGCTTGGCTTGCAGGGGCGGGCCCTGCAACAGCTGTTGCTGGGGGAGACCCAGGCCCGGTTGATGGGGCTGGATGTGGACAGGGTGCGGGTGCAACTGGTGATGGCGGTCTGTCTGCTCACCGGGATTGCGGTCGCCCTGTGCGGTGTCATCGGTTTCGTCGGCCTGGTGGTGCCCCATCTGCTGCGCCTGTGTGGCGGCAGCGATCAGCGCTTCCTGCTGCCCGCCTCGGCGCTTGGCGGCGGCGCCCTGCTGCTGGGGGCCGATCTCATCGCCCGCTCGGCCCTGAGCGCTGGCGAGCTGCCCATCGGCGTCATCACCGCTTCGGTCGGGGCGCCGCTCTTTATCTACCTGCTGTTGAGGCAAGACGCCAATGCCACTGCATGATCATCAAGTTCCCCTCATAGAGGCTCGCGGGCTGGCCGTTCCCGAGCGGTTGGCGCCGCTGAGTCTCGCCTGGGGCGGTGGCAAGCTGGTGGCCCTGCTCGGCCCCAACGGCAGTGGCAAGTCGACCCTGCTCGGCGCCCTGGCTGGCATCCTGCCTGGGCAGGGAGATGTGCTGCTGGAAGGGCAATCCATCTTGCAGATGAGCTGGTCTGAGCTCGCCCAGCAGCGCGCCATGCTGCCACAGCGCCAGCCTCAGCTGTTTCATATTCCGGTGTTTCAGGTACTGAGCCTGGGACTGGATGAGACGGCCGAGCCCGCCCTGCGCAATCAGGCGGTGGCCGAGCTGTGCGCCGCGCTGGAGCTCGATGCCTTGCTGGCACGGGACTTCAGTCGCCTCTCCGGCGGCGAGCAGCAGCGGGTGCTGATCGCCCGTACCCTGCTGCAGATCTGGCCCGGTCTCAATTCGGCGGGGCGGGTGTTGCTGCTGGACGAGCCCCTGGCTGGGCTGGACTTGCATCATCAGCTGGCCCTGCTGCGGCTCTTGAAGAGCCTCTCCCGGCAGGGACTGCTGGTGGTGCTGGCCATCCATGACATCAACCTGGCCATCGACTGGGCGGATCGCATCCTCTGTCTGCAACAGGGTCAGCTGGTGGGCGAGGGGGGCGTCGATATCATCGATCAGGCGCTGCTGGAGCGGGTGTTCCAGATAAGGACGGATCGCATCGAAGCGGGCGGCCGGGTCTGGTTTATGCCGAGCCTGTAGGCGTAGTGTCGAAGTATGCCTGCGAGCAACTTACGTCTACTGGCGAATGTAACCCATGGTGTTCGCCCCTCATCCCTAGCCCTTCTCCCGCGAGGGGAGAAGGGAGCCGTTGCGAGGGAGATCTGGCACTGATTGCGTGCCACAAAACGAAAGGGCCACACATCCACGATGTCTGGCCCTTTGCATTGGCAGAGTGAGCGTCGAGCAGATGCTCAGGCTTTCTGCTTGTCCAGTCGTACCTGGGCGGCCTCGGCCAGCATGGCCAGCAGGGTTTCGGTGTCGCTCCAGGAGAGGCAGGCATCCGTGATGCTCTGGCCGAAGGTGGCGGCGCAGCCGTTCTCCACGTCCTGACGCCCTTCCACCAGGAAGCTCTCGGCCATGATGCCGGCGATGCCGGTGCGGCCACGACGTAGCTGATCGCAGATATCCTGCGCCACCAAGAGCTGACGGCGGTGATCCTTCATGCTGTTGCCGTGGCTGAAGTCCACCACCAGCCGCTCGGGCAGACCCACGTCGGCCAGGGCTTCACAGGCCTCGTCGACACTGGCGGTGTCGTAGTTCGGCCTGTGGCCACCACGCAGGATCACGTGGCCATAGGGGTTGCCGGCGGTGCGGTAGATGGTCATCTTGCCGTCCTTGTCCGGGGAATAGAAGATGTGGCTGTGGCGGGCGGCACGCACCGCATCGATGGCGATGCGGGTGTTGCCGTCGGTGCCGTTCTTGAAGCCGACCGGGCAGGAGAGGGCGGAGGCCATCTCGCGGTGCACCTGGGATTCGGTGGTGCGCGCGCCGATGGCGCCCCAGGTGATGAGGTCGCTGATGTACTGGCCGGTCACCATGTCGAGGAACTCGGTGGCGGTGGGCATGCCGATGGCGTTGATGTCCACCAGCAGTTTGCGAGCGAGTTTGAGCCCTTCATTGACGTCGAAGCTGCCATCCAGGCGCGGATCATTGATGAGCCCCTTCCAGCCGACTATAGTGCGCGGCTTCTCGAAGTAGGTGCGCATGACGATGCACAGGCTGCCCTTGTACTGCTCGCGCAAGACGTTGAGGCGCTGGGCGTATTCGTGGGCGGCGGCGGGATCATGGATGGAGCAGGGACCGACGATGACCAGCAGGCGCTGATCGTCACCGGCCAGAATGGCTTCCACTTCATGGCGGGCGTCCAGCAGATTCTGGGCAACGGTGTCGCTTAACGGGAAGGCGTGCGCAAGCTCGCTCGGAGTGATCAGGGACTCCAGGCGACGGGTGCGCAATTCATCTGTGTGAATGGACATACGACTCAATTCTCGAGTGGGTGGCGTGGACTGTCGTTTGACGGGCAGTGACGAATGCAGTGCCGAAAATGCAAGACGATAAAATAAAGCAAAAATCCCCTGATGGAAACCATTGAGGGCTCTGTTAGGATGTGAACCTAAAAGCCATTCCAAATGAGGTAGTTATCGTGGCAAAGCCAGGCGCGACCGGGGTCACCCGCATCATCAACGCAACCGGTTACAGCATGAAAGGGCTCAAATCGGCCTGGATCAACGAGGCTGCCTTCCGCCAGGAACTGGTGTTGGTGCTGCTGTTGATGCCGCTGGCCTGCTGGCTCGGTGACTCCCTCAACGAGATCCTGCTGCTGATCGTGATCAGCTGGCTGGTGGTGATTGTCGAGGTGCTCAACTCCGCCGTCGAGGCTGTGGTGGACCGCATCGGCTCCGAACATCACGAGCTCTCCGGCCGCGCCAAGGATCTGGGCTCCGCCGCCGTCTTTATCGCGCTGGCCCTCAATGGCCTGGTGTGGGGCGCCCTGATTGGCCGCAATCTGCTGGGCTGGTGGTAGCTTGCGAGAGCAAGCTGTCTCCTGACATAAAAAAGCCCGTCATTGAGACGGGCTTTTTGTTGGGCGAGTGCCAGGCTCAGCGCATCAATGCAGGATCCGGGCGCGGATGGTGCCATTGATCTCCTTGAGCTTGGCGAGGGCCTTCTCGCTGTGCTCCGTCTCCACGTCGATCACCACGTAGCCGATGTGGCTGCTGGTCTGCAGGTATTGACCGGCGATGTTGATGCCCTCGTCGGCGAAGATCTGGTTGATCTGGTTCATGACGCCGGGCTGGTTGCGGTGAATGTGCAGCAGACGGCTGGAGCCCTTGTGACCGGGCAGGGAGACTTCCGGGAAATTGACGGCGGAGAGGGTGGAGCCGTTGTCGGAATACTTGACCAGCTTGTTGGCCACTTCCAGACCTATGTTCTCCTGCGCCTCCTGGGTGGAGCCGCCGATGTGCGGGGTCAGGATGACGTTGTCCAGACCCCGCAGCGGCGTCAGAAACTCCTCGTCATTGGAGGTGGGCTCGACGGGGAAGACGTCGATGGCGGCGCCGGAGAGGTGCCCGCTCTTGATGACGTCGGCCAGGGCCTCGATGTCCACCACGGTACCGCGGGAGGCGTTGATGAAGATGGCGCCGGGTTTCATCATGCGCAGTTGCTCGGCACCGATCAGATCCTTGGTGGAGGCGGTCTCAGGCACATGCAGGCTGATGACGTCAGACATGTTGAGCAGCTCCACCAGGTTCGGCACCTGGATGGCGTTGCCCAAGGAGAGCTTGTTCTCGATGTCGTAGTAGTAGACCTTCATGCCGATCATCTCGGCGATGATGCCAAGCTGGGTGCCAATGTGGCCATAGCCTATGATACCGAGCTTCTTGCCGCGGGCTTCCACCGAGCGGTTGGCGAGTTTTTCCCACACGCCGCGATGGCACTTGGCGTTCTTCTCCGGGATGCCGCGCAGCAGCAGCAGGATCTCCCCCAGCACCAGCTCGGCCACGGAGCGGGTATTGGAGAAGGGGGCGTTGAACACCGGAATGCCGCGCACATGGGCGGCGTCGAGGGCGACCTGGTTGGTACCGATGCAGAAGCAGCCGATGGCCACCAGCTTGCTGGCGGCGTCCAGCACCTTCTCGGTCAGCTGGGTGCGTGAGCGCAGGCCGACGAAATGCACGTCGCGAATGCGCTCGATCAGATCCTCTTCCGACAGCGAGGTCTTGAGGTACTCCACGTTGGTGTAACCGGCAGCTCTAAACGTCTCTACCGTGTTGAGGTGAACCCCCTCCAGCAGCAGCACCTTGATTTTATCCTTGTCCAGCGAAAACTTGGCTGTCATGACGATCCCTCTGTTTTATATATGTGTGCGAAAAGCGGTGCAGGTATGCGATGTGAAGAAAACCGTAAAGTAGCAAAAACGTGCGGGAGAGGGAATATTTGTGACGAAAGTCAAATTCTTTGAAGTTTTCAACGATAGTTGTAGACGATACTTTGCAACTCCTTGAGGCATAAACAGAAACGGCGCCATCGGACGCCGTTTCTTATGGTCGGTGTGATGATGGGCCGCTCATCGTTCAGAGGGCAACATCACAGAGCCTGCTTATTCGTTGGTGATCACACCTTCCGGGGTACCGATCAGCACCACGTCTGCGCCGCGGTGGGCGAAATGGAGGTCGTTGGTGACCACATCCAGCCCGTCGTGGCTTAGTTAGTGATCACGCCTTCCGGGGTACCGATCAGCACGACATCTGCGCCGCGGTGGGCGAACAGACCGTTGGTGACCACGCCCACGATGGCGTTGAGCTGCACTTCCAGCCCCTTGGCGTCGTGAATGGCCATGCCCTTGACGTCCAGGATGTGGTTGCCGTTATCGGTCACCACCCCTTCACGCCAGACCGGGTTGCCGCCGAGCTTCTTGATCTCGCGGGCCACGTATTCGCGGGCCATGGGGATCACTTCTACCGGCAGCGGGAAGGTGCCGAGCACGGGGACCGTCTTGGTGTTGTCTATGATGCAGATGAACTTGTCGGCCACGGCGGCGACAATCTTCTCGCGGGTCAGGGCCGCGCCACCGCCCTTGATCATGTCACGGCTGGCGTTGATCTCGTCGGCGCCATCCACGTAGACGGAGAGGGCATCGATCTCGTTGAGATCGAACACTGGGATGCCGAAGCCCTTGAGGCGCTCGGTGGAGGCGACGGAACTGGATACTGCGCCCTTGATCTCGTCCTTCATGGTCGCCAGCGCGTCGATGAAGTGATTGACGGTAGAGCCTGTGCCCACCCCGACGATTGTGCCGGGAACCACGTATTTGAGCGCAGCCCAACCGGCCGCCTTCTTCATTTCATCTTGAGTCATGATGGATCCTTAGGGAAAAAGCGGGCGCATTATATCCAAGCCAGCCCCCGAGGGCGACCACCTCGCTCACGTTCTGGACCAAAAAGCCCCAAGATGTAAATCGTTTGCCTGTTTATTGGGCATGGGGCCCTGTGGCAGTCGAAAATCTCGTCAGAAGAGGGGCAGGCAGTGACCCTGACCACCAGAGAGGAGGGCGTCAGGAGAAGTCCCAGCTGCGGGCCGGGGTGATGATCTCGGGCAAGGGCACGTCCCACTGCTCCTTGGGCACAACCTCCACCTGCTGACAGTTGTGGGCGAGGCCGAGCGGCCTTGGGCCCAGCCCGTGCTCGTGCCAGCTGGCGAGGGTGCGATCGTAATAACCGCCCCCCATGCCGAGCCGGTTGCCCGCTGCATCGAAGGCCACCAGCGGGGTGCAGATGATGTCCAGCGCGCTGTGGGGGATGACCTGCTGCATGTCGAGTTCGGGCTCCGGGATGCCGAAGCGGTTGCGGGTCATGGGGCTGGTGGCCGTGTAGCGCTGAAACAGCAGGTGGCCCGGGGTGAAGGGGGGCAGCACTGGCAGGTAGACCTCCTTTTGCTGGGCCCAGAGCCAGTGAATGGCGGGCAGGGGATCGAGCTCGCCGTCGTTGGCCAGATAGAGGGCGATGCGTCTGGCGGCCCGGATCCCGGCATGCTCCTTGAAACGTGCCACCAGCTGTTGGGCCGCATCCTGCTGCTCGGCCTGACTCAGGCTCTTTCTGCGCTGGCGGATGAGTTGGCGCAAGGCGTGGCGCGCATCGGGTGGCGTTGCGGTATCTGGCATGGGGGCTCCTGACAGGGATAAAGGCTGAGGTTACCTTAACAAGGGCATGGCGAGATGAAAAGCGGGGGGACGTCAGCGGCGCTGGCCGAGTCACAAGGGACCCGGCCAATTGGGCGCCGTCTGGCGGGGCGCCCGCGATATCACAGTGTGGCGACTCAGGCGGCTTGGCGCCGCTCGGCGGCGTTTCTCGTCTGATGCTTTATAAACACTGCAACTATGGCAGCCAGCGCCAGCGCCATGGGATAGAAGCTCATGCTCACCACCGCCAGCGGCGACAGCGCGAAGATGGAGCCGAGCAGCAGCGCCTGGGCGCCCCAGGGAATGAGCCCCTGCACCACGCAGGAGAAGATATCCAGCATGGAGGCGGCGCGGCGCGGGGTGACCCCGTGCTGCTCTGCCAGATCCCGCGCCACCTTGCTCGCCACTATGATGGCGACCGTGTTGTTGGCGGTGCAGAGGTTGGTGAGCCCCACCACGCCGGCGATGCCGAGCTCGGCCGCCTTCTCGTTCTGCTCACCGTCGTGGGCACGGGTGAAGCGGGCGATCAGGGCCGCGATGCGGGCACTGATCCAGGCAAGGCCTCCCTGGCGTTCCATCAGGGCGCCGAGGCCGCCGATCAGCATGGAGAGCAGGAAGATCTCCTGCATGCTGGTGAAGCCCTGATAGATATCCTTGCTGAACTGGCCGATCGGGTAGCCATTCATCAGTCCCACGCCACCGGCGGCCAGGATGCCAATCCCCAGCACCACGAACACGTTCATGCCCACCAGCGCCAGCACCAGGATCAACACATAAGGCATCACCTTGAGCAGGTCCGCACTGGCGGTGGAGGCGGGGGCATCGCCGGTGGAGCCCAGCAGCAAATAGAGCAGGATCACCAGCACGGCGGCGGGGGCGGCAATCTTGACGTTCTCGCGAAACTTGTCCTTCATCTCGCAGCCCTGGCTGCGGGTGGCGGCGATCGTGGTATCCGAGATGATGGAGAGGTTGTCCCCGAACATGGCGCCAGAGAGTATGGTGCCCGCCATCAGCACAGGGTTGATGCCGGTCACCTCGGCGACGCCCAGCGCCACCGGGGCGATGGCGCCTATGGTGCCCATGGAGGTGCCCATGGCGGTGGCAATGAAGGCAGAGATGAGGAACAGACCCGGCAGCAGGAACCAGCCGGGGATGAGGGAGAGCCCCAATGCCACAGTGGCATCTACCCCGCCGGTGGCCTTGGCCACGGTGGCGAAGGCGCCCGCCAGCAGATAAATGAGGCACATCGCCATGATGTTGCTGTCACCGACCCCCTTGAAGAAGGTCTCGAGATTCTGGTTGAAGCCTTCTTTGCCGAGCATCAGCGCCAGCATGACGGCGGGCAGGGCGGCGACGGGGGCGGGCAACTGATAGAAGGCGAACTCGACCCCCTGCAGGGTCAGCCAGGTACCGGTACCGATGAAGAGAGCAAGAAAGACCAGTAGGGGCAGCAGAGCTCTGGCACTGGGTTGGGTCTGGATCATGTGTTCCTCGAAACTTGAACAATGACCTCCTGTCGCGGCCTCGTGGATCCGACTCGGGTCGGGCACAGAGGGCGGGCATCCTGCCGCTATGGGGCGCCTACAGTAGTGAGTCACGGTCACTTGGTCAAGATAGACGTCCAGATGGATAATCCTTTTTGTTTTGCGATTCCGTCAATCTGATTAAATCCGTCATATATTCTGATTTATGCTAATAAATCCGGTGATATATCGGTGTCTGTCTAGCGGCCACATCGGGCTTTTCAAAGGGGGCGCAGGCTGGTAAAACGGTCATCTTTCCATAAAAACAGATGAGAGGGTGGAGATGGACAATCCGATCCGTGTGGCCGTGATGGGCTGTAATGGTCGTATGGGCAAGGTGCTGCTGGAAGCCATCACCAACGCCGAGGGCGTGGTGGTCGGGGCGGCGCTGGAGCGACCGGGCTCTGCCGTGATCGGGCTGGATGCGGGGGAACTCAACGGCCTTGGCAAGCTGGGGGTCGTCATCAGCGACAGCCTGGACAAGGTACGGGATGAGTTTGACCTCATCATCGATTTCACCCGCCCCGAGGTGACCTTGGCGAACCTGGCGTTTGCCCAGGCGCACGGCAAGCAGATGGTGATCGGCACCACCGGCTTTGACGACGCCGGCAAGGCCGCGCTGCAACAGGCGACGAGCCAGATAGGCATCGTCTTCGCCTCCAACTATTCGGTCGGCGTCAACCTGGTGTTCAAGCTGCTGGAGCAGGCCGCCAAGGTGATGGGGGATTACACCGACATCGAGATCATCGAGGGGCACCACAGACACAAGGTGGATGCGCCGTCCGGCACCGCGCTCTCCATGGGGGAAGTGGTGGCCAAGACACTCGGACGTGACTTGAAAGAGTGCGCCGTTTACGGCCGCGAGGGGATCACGGGTGAGCGGGATCGCAACACCATCGGCTTTGCCACCATACGCGCCGGCGATCTGGTGGGGGAGCACACCGTCATGTTCGCCGACATCGGCGAGCGGGTGGAGATAAGCCACAAGGCCTCCAGCCGTCTCACCTTCGCCAATGGCGCCGTGCGGGCAGGCAAGTGGCTGAAACAGCAGAACGCCGGTCTCTACGACATGCAGGACGTGCTCGGCCTGAAATAAGCCGCCATCGACGGGAGCGGCTGGCTGGCCCTCCCTCTGGTTAGCAGACCCCGGTTCGCCGGGGTTTTTTATCTCTTATTGTAAAAATCTGGCTTTACCATCGCTTTCCTCTCGAACTGACCTAAATCATCACACTTCCTCATTCCATCCGTCCCTTCATTGCAAAAATGTCAGCAAGGGGTAACGAGAATGGCCTTCAGAGACCCCGTTTAACGCATTTTTCACACACCATAAAAAAGACTAAAAATGCAAAACAAGAAAAACGTTTTCCACCCATTGCGTTCATTTATCTGTGCTGTTTAAGCGCCTATCCATCCATATTGTTTTTATTTTAAATTTTTAAGTTTATGTTTTTGTTGATATAAAAATAGGTTTCTGCACTTTTAGTGGCACCTTGAAGTCCTGGGGTGGTGGCTTTTGGCTTTTCTTTTGCGGCAGGGGGTTGCAAAGCTGGTTAGTGCATAGATAATGGGTAATGTTGCTTTTCTATTGAATTTAGATGCATTTAAAACGAGAAAAGACGTTGAAATGCGATCGTTTTTAAGTAGAATGCGCCCAATTTGCCAGAAATCTGCCGGGTTTGAGCCCTGTTTCAAACAGCGTCCGGACCCGCAACACCCAGGTAAATTGCTGAATTTAAAGCTAAATAACTGGAGGTTGTCTTGAATCACACTGCATTGCTAGTGCTGGAAGATGGAACTGTGTTCAAAGGCGTGTCGATAGGCGCCGAGGGATGTTCCGTTGGTGAAGTGGTTTTCAATACGTCGATGACGGGCTATCAGGAAATCCTCACCGATCCCTCTTATTCCCGTCAGATAGTCACCCTCACTTACCCCCATATAGGCAACACCGGCACCAACAGCGAAGATGAAGAGTCCAGTCAAATCCACGCTCAGGGATTGATCATCCGGGACCTTCCGATACTTGCCTCCAATTTCCGCAATCAGCAATCCCTCTCCGATTACCTCAAGTCCCACAACATCGTTGGCATCGCCGACATCGACACCCGCAAACTGACCCGCATCCTGCGCGAGAAAGGCGCCCAGGCCGGCTGCATCCTGGCGGGCAAGCAGGTCGATGAGGCGTACGCCCTCCAGCAGGCGCGCGCCTTCCCCGGTCTCAAGGGGATGGACCTGGCGAAAGAAGTGACCGTTTCCGAGTCTTACAACTGGACCGAAGGGAGCTGGCAACTCGGCAAGGGCCATGTCACCCCGGCCGCCGATGAGCTCAAATACCACGTGGTGGCCTACGACTTTGGCGTCAAGCGCAACATCTTGCGCATGCTGGTGGACCGTGGCTGCCGCCTGACAGTGGTGCCGGCCAAGACCCCGGCCGCCGAGGTGCTGGCGCTGAACCCCGATGGCATCTTCCTCTCCAACGGCCCCGGCGACCCCGAGCCTTGCGACTACGCCATCGATGCCATCAAGGCCTTTCTCAATACCAACACCCCTGTGTTCGGTATCTGCCTCGGTCACCAGCTGCTGGGGCTCGCCTCCGGCGCCAAGACCCTGAAGATGAAGTTCGGTCACCACGGTGCCAACCACCCGGTGAAGAGCCTGGATGACAACACCGTCATGATCACCGCCCAGAACCACGGTTTCGCGGTGGACGAAGAGAGCCTACCGGATTGCCTGCGTGCCACCCACGTCTCCCTGTTCGACGGCTCCCTGCAAGGCATACATCGCACCGACCGTCCGGCCTTCAGCTTCCAGGGTCACCCTGAGGCGAGCCCGGGCCCCCACGATTGTGCCGGTCTGTTCGACCACTTTATTGAATTGATCAAGCAGTATCGCGCTTAAGAGGAAAAGAGAAGCCATGCCAAAACGTAACGACCTACAGAGCATCCTGATCCTCGGCGCCGGCCCCATCGTCATCGGGCAGGCCTGCGAATTTGACTACTCCGGCGCCCAGGCCTGCAAGGCCCTGCGCGAGGAGGGCTACCGCGTCATTCTGGTGAACTCCAACCCGGCCACCATCATGACCGACCCCGAGATGGCCGATGCGACCTACATAGAGCCCATCACTTGGGAAGTGGTACGCGAGATCATCAAGAAAGAGCGCCCGGACGCCGTGCTGCCCACCATGGGTGGCCAGACCGCGCTCAACTGCGCCCTGGATCTGGAAAAGCACGGGGTGCTGGCGGAATTCGGCGTCGAGATGATTGGCGCCACCGCGGATGCTATCGACAAGGCCGAGGATCGTCGCCGCTTCGACATCGCTATGAAGAGCATTGGCCTGGAGTGCCCGCGCGCCGGCATCGCCCACAACATGGAAGAGGCCTGGGGCGTGCAACAGATGGTGGGCTTCCCCTGCATCATCCGCCCCTCCTTTACCATGGGTGGCTCGGGTGGCGGCATCGCCTACAACCCGGAAGAGTTCGTCGAGATCTGCGAACGGGGCCTGGATCTCTCGCCGACCAAGGAGCTGCTCATCGATGAGTCGCTGATCGGCTGGAAAGAGTACGAGATGGAGGTGGTACGGGATCGCAACGACAACTGCATCATCGTCTGCGCCATCGAAAACTTCGACCCCATGGGTATCCACACAGGTGACTCCATCACGGTCGCGCCAGCCCAGACGCTGACCGACAAGGAGTACCAGCTGATGCGCAACGCCTCCATGGCGGTGCTGCGCGAGATCGGCGTCGAGACCGGCGGCTCCAACGTCCAGTTCGGTATCAACCCGAAAGATGGCCGCATGGTCATCATAGAGATGAACCCGCGGGTCTCCCGCTCCTCCGCGCTCGCCTCCAAGGCGACCGGCTTCCCCATCGCCAAGATCGCCGCCAAGCTCGCCATCGGTTACACCCTGGACGAGCTGATGAACGACATCACTGGCGGTCGCACTCCGGCCTCCTTCGAGCCGGCCATCGACTACGTGGTCACCAAGGTGCCGCGCTTCAACTTCGAGAAGTTTGCCGGTGCCAACGACCGTCTGACGACCCAGATGAAGTCTGTCGGTGAAGTGATGGCCATCGGCCGCAACTTCCAGGAGTCCCTGCACAAAGCCCTGCGCAGCCTCGAGACCGGCAAGACCGGCTTCGACCCCATGGTGGACTTGAATGCTCCCGACTCCCTGACCCGCATCCGTCACGAGCTGCAGGACGCGGGCTGTGACCGGATCTGGTACATCGCCGATGCGTTCCGCGCCGGTCTCTCCATGGAAGGCGTGTTCAAGCTGACCAAGATTGACCCCTGGTTCCTGGTGCAGATCGAAGATCTGGTGAAACTCGAAGAGCAGGTGAAAGAGCGCGGCATGGCCGGCCTGGACGCCGACTTCCTGCGCGCCCTCAAGCGCAAGGGCTTCGCCGATGCGCGCCTGGCCAAGATCCTCGGCGTGGCCGAGGGCGAGGTGCGCAAGCTGCGTGCCCGCCACAACATCTTCCCGGTCTACAAGCGGGTCGATACCTGCGCCGCCGAGTTCGCCACTAATACCGCCTACATGTACTCGAGCTATGACGAGGAGTGCGAGGCGGCCCCGAGCAACCGCGACAAGATCATGATCATCGGTGGCGGCCCGAACCGCATCGGTCAGGGTATCGAGTTCGACTACTGCTGTGTGCACGCGGCCTTGGCCCTGCGCGAAGACGGTTACGAGACCATCATGGTCAACTGCAACCCGGAAACCGTCTCCACCGATTACGACACCTCCGACCGCCTCTACTTCGAGCCGGTCACCCTGGAAGACGTGCTGGAAATCGTGCGGGTCGAAAACCCCAAGGGCGTCATCGTCCAGTACGGCGGCCAGACTCCGCTGAAACTGGCCCGTGCCCTGGAAGCGAACGGTGTGCCTGTCATCGGCACCAGCCCGGACGCCATCGACCGCGCCGAAGACCGCGAGCGCTTCCAGTCTGCGGTCGAGCGCCTCGCGCTCAAACAGCCGGAGAACGGCACAGTCACCGCGCTGGAGCAGGCGATCTTGACCGCCGAGCGCATCACCTACCCGCTGGTGGTTCGCCCCTCCTACGTGCTGGGTGGTCGCGCCATGGAAATCGTCTATGACGAGCAGGACCTGCGCCGCTACTTCGCGGAGGCCGTAAGCGTCTCCAACGAATCGCCGGTACTGCTTGACCGCTTCCTGGACGACGCCACCGAGGTGGACGTGGACGCCATCTGCGACGGTGTGGACGTGGTCATCGGCGGCATCATGGAGCACATCGAGCAGGCCGGTATCCACTCCGGTGACTCCGCCTGCTCCCTGCCGCCCTACACCCTGTCCAAGGCCATTCAGGACGAGATGCGCGAGCAGGTGCGCAAGTTGGCCTTGGAGCTCGGCGTGGTCGGCCTGATGAACGTGCAATTCGCGGTCAAGGACAACGAGATCTACCTCATCGAGGTGAATCCCCGTGCCGCCCGTACCGTGCCCTTCGTCTCCAAGGCGACCGGCGCGCCTCTGGCCAAGATTGCCGCCCGCGTGATGGCGGGTCAGAGCCTGAAAGAACAGGGCTTCACCTCTGAAATCATCCCGCCTTACTACTCGGTGAAGGAAGTGGTACTGCCATTTGCCAAGTTCCCGGGTGTGGATCCGCTGCTGGGGCCAGAGATGCGCTCCACCGGCGAGGTGATGGGGGTGGGCAGCAGCTTCGCCGAGGCCTATGCCAAGGCCCAGCTGGGTGCCGGCCATCAGGTACCGAGCGAAGGTCGCGCCCTGCTCTCAGTTCGCCACGGTGACAAGGAACGCGTGGTGAACCTGGCCGCCAAGCTGCTGGAGCTGGGCTATGAGCTCGACGCCACGCACGGCACCGCCGTGACCCTGGGGGAGGCGAGTATCAACCCGCGTCTGGTGAACAAGGTGCATGAGGGGCGCCCGCACATTCTGGATCGCATCAAGAATGGCGAGTACACCTATATCGTCAACACCGCCGAGGGTCGTCAGGCCATCCAGGACTCCAAGCAGCTGCGCCGCGGCGCCCTGCAGCACAAGGTGGCATATACCACCACGCTGCACGCGGCCTTCGCCACCTGCATGGCCATCAGCGTCGATGCCACCGCCAACGTGAACTCGGTGCAGGAGCTGCACCAGAAGGTGAAAAACCGCTAAGGCGCGCGATAAGGAATGGGCTATGGCCCGCCACGCAAACCATCCAAAACCCCGCCAGCCATGGCGGGGTTTTTATTTTTGCGGTCATGACGGGCTTGCATCCTGGATGCTGGGGTGAGCAGTTAAAACGGATAGTCGCCCTGAATGGGTTAAATAAACCAATATGTAATTGTTTAATGAATAGTTGTTGCAGGCATTCGATGTTATCTCGCAATCTTAGCAATCACTCGCCCCAAGTGTCCCTCTATACTGGTTTTCGTCATCACACAGGCGTGTCTGCGTGTGATGAGTCAGGGCCAGCTGCCTATCCGGCGGCGCAGGCCGGCTCCTTCCACCGAAAGGGGCCACAGGAAACCGGTTGTGGGGTTACCGCCGCACCAGCCGTCAGGGCCAGCGTTATCGCGCCAGCCCGCTTCCCGCTCATCCCCAGCCGATTGCCGTTTGCGCACCACCGAGATCTGCCAAGGGAACTGAATATGAGCTTCGATCACCGCAAATACCGCCCAGCCCCCACCATAGCCATGACGGATCGCCAATGGCCGAACCGGGTCATGACGCAAGCGCCCCTCTGGTGTGCCGTGGATCTGCGTGACGGCAATCAGGCGCTAGTCGAGCCCATGACGGTGGCCCAGAAGCTGCAAATGTGGGCGCTGATGGTGCACATCGGCTTCAAGCACATTGAGGTGGGCTTCCCGGCCGCCTCCCAGCCGGATTTCGACTTCGTACGCGAGCTCATCGAACGCAATCTCATCCCGGATGACGTCACCATCCAGGTGTTGGTGCAGGCCCGGGAAGATCTCATCGTGCACACCTTCGAGTCCCTCAAGGGGGCCAAGCGCGCCATCGTCCACGTCTACAACTCGGTCAACCCGACCCAGCGCAACTATGTGTTCAATTCAGGCCGCGAAGGGGTCAAGGCCATCGCCATGCAGGGGGCCCGCTGGGTGCGCGAATATGCGGCAAAGAACCCGGGTACCGAGTGGAGTTTCCAGTACTCCCCCGAGAGTTTTAGCAGCACAGAGGTGGAGTTCGCGGTGGAGGTGTGTGACGCCGTGATAGACGAGTGGCGCAGTGCCGCCCGCCCCATGATCCTGAACCTGCCGGCCACGGTGGAGGTGAGCACCCCCAACGTGTTTGCGGATCAGGTGGAGTGGTTCTGCCGCCACCTCAAGGCGCGCCCCGAGGTGAGCATCTCCATCCATACCCACAACGATCGAGGCTGCGGGGTGGCTGCCGCCGAGCTGGCGGTGCTGGCGGGGGCGGATCGCATCGAGGGCACCCTGCTTGGCAACGGCGAGCGCACCGGCAACATGGATATAGTCACCATGGCCATGAACCTCTACAGCCAGGGCATAGACCCTGAGCTGGACCTCTCCGACATGGACGCCATCGTCGCTACCGTGGGGGCCTGCACCCAGATTGCGCTGCACCCACGCCACCCCTATGCCGGCGAGCTGGTCTACACGGCGTTTTCCGGCAGCCACCAGGACGCGATCCGCAAGTCCCTGGCGGCGCCCAAGCCCGATGCCTATTGGGATGTGGCCTACCTGCCCATCGATCCCGCCGATCTCGGTCGCAGCTACGAGGCGGTGATCCGCATCAACAGCCAGTCCGGCAAGGGTGGGGTCACCTATCTGCTGGAGCGCGACCTCGGCCTGCAACTGCCGCGTTGGCTGCAAATCGACTTCAGCCGCCGGGTACAGGCGCAAGCCGAGGCGAGCAGCAGCGAGATCAGCCCGGAGCAGATCCGCACCCTGTTCGAGCAGCACTATCTGGAGCCCGTGCATGGCTATCGGGTCGGCCGTTTCCAGCTCGGCCACGACAGTCAGGAAAACCTGCGCCTCGAGCTGCAGACCCCGGATGGTTCGTTGCAACTGTGCGGTGAGGGGGAGGGCGCCATCACGGCGCTGGTCAACGGCTGGGAGCGCCAGACCGGGATGCATATAGATGTGCTCGACTACTCCGAGCATGCCCTGAGCGCGGGCACGGAGTCGCGCGCCGCCGCCTATGTGCTGCTGAGCGTCGATGGCCAGCGTCAGTGCGGGGTCGCCATCGGCCGCGATGTGGTCAATGCCTCCTTGCAGGCGGTGATCAATGGTGCCGCCCAGGTGCAGGCCCTGCGCCAGAGTGCATAAATGAACGCCTGATACGGGAATTAATTTCCGTATGGGTATGGACCCCCTGGCCGAGGATGCGGCTATCCGGTGGGTCATGATCAGCAGACAATCCCCTCACTTCATGGTGAGGGGATTGTTTTTTATGGAAATATCGGCTCACAATACGAATGCTGTGCGACCTGAGTGACGCCAAAACCGCGGAGCGGTTTGGTGGCTGCACTCGCCCAGCCGAGACTGAGATAACGATGTTTTGGAGCCAGAAAAATGATAACGACTCCCCTGCGATTATCCATACACCCGGCCAGATTTCCCTCCCTCTCCCGTGGTCGCCGAGCCGCCCTGACCAGCCTGCCTTGCCTGTTGCTGCTGACGACCGGGCTGGATGTATTCTCCTTCGAGCCGCTGGCTCAGCATCACCTCTACACCATCGGCGCCCTGGCCGAGGCCATTAATGTACTGACCCTGATGTTCATGTTCTGGGTGGTGCAGTGCGCCCAGATCTCCCGCAAGGCCTATCTCTATCTCTCGGCGGGGCTCTACGTCTGGCTCATCTCAGGCGGCATAGACGTGATCGACGAGGCCTACTTCCAACCCTGGTGGCTCTCTACTGTGGAAGACAGCCTGCGTTCCCTTGGCATGCTGGCCACCGCCTGGGGCGTCTTGCTGATGGTGCAACAGATGTATGACACCCAGGCCCGGCTGGCCTCTCTGGCCATGTCGGATGAGCTGACCGGGCTCTCCAATCGCCGCTCGTTTCGCTCCGTGCTGGAGGCTAATGGCGGGGAAGGCACGCCGCTGCTTCTGCTGGATCTCGATCACTTCAAGCAGATCAACGATCGCTATGGCCACGGCATAGGTGACAACGTGCTGCGGGAGTTCAGCGAGCTGCTGCGCCAGCACTGCCCGCCGGAGGGTGTGGTGGCGCGCCTCGGTGGGGAGGAGTTTGCCATCTGGCTACCCGGTATGGGGCATGACGCCGCCCATGCGCTGGCGGAGCGGATAAGGCTCACCACTGAGCGGCTTGTCTCGGCGGACGGGGTGAACTTTACCGTCAGCATTGCGGTGGGGACCTGCCATGGGGGGGAGGGGGTCGAGGCCCTGATGAAGCGCACCGATCTCGCCCTCTATCGGGCCAAACACGGGGGGCGCAATCGGGTCGAGCTGGCCTGATGGATGCGCCGCCAGGGTCTGTCGTCATGCCCAGGCCCTTGCGAATGGCGCCTTCAGATCTCCTGTCCAATTGACTACAATGGCCCCCTGTTTGCGTTCGGGGTCTGCCAATCGGGATGAGCGGCGCCTAGCGCCTTGCCTCTTGACCGGAAGCCTTCATGACTCCTTCTTCTCGACTCCCCTTTTCCGTGTGGCGTCTGCTCAGCCTGCCGTTGCTGGCTGCCGTACTGGCCGGTTGCGCCAGCGAACCCACAGCCCCGGCCGAAGATGCGGCCGCCATCGCCAAGCAACCCAAGGCCATGCAGCCGCGCAAACCCGCCGACATGAAGAGTCGCATAGTGCGCTTCCTGCCCCGTCAGGTGCCCGATAAACAGGGCTGGGCCAACGACGTGGTCACTGCGCTTACGACTCAGGACATCAGGGTAAGCGATCACAACGTCTGCAGCGTGCTGGCGGTGGCGGAGCAGGAGGCGACCTATCAGGCCGATCCCGTGGTGCCAGGGCTTGGCAAGATAGCCTGGAAGGAGATCAACCGGCGGGCCGGCAAGCTGCTCATCCCCGAATTTGTGGTGCGATCGGCGCTCAGCATCAAGTCCCCCACCGGCAAGTCCTATGCCGAGCGCATCGACAAGCTTCGCACCGAGCGGGAGATGAGCGAGATCTTCGAGGACATGATAGGTTCAGTGCCCATGGGCAAGACGCTGTTTGGCAACCTCAACCCGGTCCACACAGGTGGCCCCATGCAGGTCAGCATCGCCTTCGCCGAGGCCAACGCCCGCGGCTACCCCTATCCGGTCAAGGAGTCCATTCGTCACGAGGTGTTCAGTCGCCGTGGTGGCATCTGGTTTGGCACCAAGCACATCTTCGGCTATCCCGCCGACTACCCGGACACCCTCTATCGCTTCGCCGACTTCAACGCCGGCTGGTACGCGAGCCGCAACGCCGCCTTCCAGGCCGCCGTCAGCCGGGTGAGTGGCAAGACGCTGGCGCTGGATGGGGATCTCATCCGCTACGACTCAGACAAGCCTGGCAATACCGAGCTTGCTGTCTACAGCATCGCGAGCCGCCTCAGCATGAGCCAGAACGCCATTCGCCAGAGTCTGCGACTGGGGGATAGCGACGAGTTCGCCAAGACGGATCTCTATGGCCGGGTCTTCACCCTGGCGGAGCAGAAGGCGGGTAGCCGTCTGCCTCGCGCCATCCTGCCCGGCATCCAGCTCAAGAGCCCCAAGATCACCCGCAACCTCACCACCGCCTGGTTCGCCAAGCGGGTGGATGACAGGGAGCAAGCCTGCGTGCGCAAGATGGCGACCATTCAATGACCACCTAGGGTCAAAACAAAGGCGGCCAATGGCCGCCTTTGTTTCTCTTGCGCAACGAAGCGTATCCAGTGCAAGGATCTTGGTGCGCAAGGCTCTCTCCATATAGAGAGCGGACTTTCTGGCCGCATCATGAAGAGGAGGACGAGACAATACCTCTGCACCTTGGATAGCCGCTACAACCCCAGAACGGGTTGCCCTTATTCTCCCCTCGACTGGCGGTGCGCAAGATCATGGCGCTGCCGCATTTAGGGCAAGCAGGGATGGCATGGCTGGCCTCTATGGTATCGGGCTCAGTGGTTTTTCTGGCTTGGCCGGTGGTATTGCTCGCCACGGGTATTATGGGGGCGGTGCCATGGCGCGCTCTGAGATGTGCCACATGTTGCTTATGGGTCTGCCAGTTGGCGACCAGCCGCCCTTGCTCGATGGTGTCGACTATTCGACCGACCTCTTCCGAGCTCAATACTGGAATTGTCTTGCGTTTTATATAGGTGATGAGCCCTCTTCTCAGCACATTCTCCGGCATAGGTGTCTTGAAGGAGCAGTCGCCGATAAAATAAACGATGGAATGCAGCTGATGATCCGACAGCCCCAGCAAAGATTTAAGTGTCATCACATGGCCGTAATTCTGATGCAGAGGGTTTTGGAACTGATGCTTGCGGCGGTAGAGCTGCTGGGTCCAGCGCTTGTGCGAAGGATTGCCGAAGATCCACCCCTTCATATTCTTGGTTTCGATGACGAAGACACCGAAGCGGGAGACGATGATGTGATCAATCTGGGTCGTACCACCTTCGATCGGTAGCGTGACGTTCTTGAGTAGCCGGTACTCTCGCTTGTCGAGAAATAGTGTGATTGGGAGATTGAGGAACCACTCTCCCACCATGCCCTTGAACCAGGGTGTTTTGATCAAGGTTGCGATCAGCAGCAGTGGTAGCAGATACCAGAGCTGGGATAGTAAAAGAGTAATCACGGGCGTGAAGTCCATTTCACTGACCCTCCATGGGATCTTGCTTAAGGGTTAAGCCTCGACAGGGATCCTGCTTCGGCACTTGGGGTATCCGAGGTCTTGGTCGATTGTTGGCCTCTTGCGGTCGGGCATCTACTCGGTGACTAGACCCGCACGCTGCCGCGAAAGCCTCTGGCGGCATAGTAGGACTGGGCACCGTTGTGGTACAGAAAGACGCTGTCGTAGCGGCAATCGCAGAACAGGGCCCCGCCGAGCGCTCTGATCGCCACCGGGGTCTCTATCCAGCTCGATGTCTTGGTATCGAATGGGCCGAGGGTCTGCAGCGCCCTGTACTCGGTCTCCGTCAGCAGGGCTATGCCCAACTGCGTGGCCATCTCGGTTGCGCAGCCCGCCGGTCGGTTCTCCTTCCTCGATTCCAGCGCCTCCCTGTCATAACAGAGACTCCTGCGTCCGCTCGGGCTCTCAGCACTGCAGTCACAGAAGATGAATTGCCCGCTCTGTTGATCCTGACCGATGACATCCGGCTCACCGCCGGTGCGCTCCATCTCATAAAGCGAGCACAGTGCCTGTGGAGTTGTATCCAGCCTGGCGCGCACCTGTGACCAGGTGATCCCTTCGTGGCGATGTGGGTGGCGCTCAAAGCGGGCCTGCAAGGTGGCGAGCAAGTCGTCAGTCTGTGCCTTGGTCAAGTTCATCATGGAAATCCTTTGTCAGCGTCTTCGCCGTTAAAAGCTCATCGCCAACCCGATGGAACAACCGCTGGCGCCCTGGTGGGACAGGTAATCATAGCCTCGTGTTCTTAGAAACTCATCGCCAGCCCGACCGAGTAGCCACTGGTGTTGCTGCTGAACATATAGCGGGCCACCAACCGGGTGCGGGTGACGAAGACCTTGTACTTGCTGCTGTCGAGCTCGAGTCCAAGGCCGAGGGAGTTGAGGCTGTTGAAGCCGAGGAGGCCGCGCTGCTCGCCGAGATACTCGGTGCGGGCGCCTTCCAGCACGTAGCGCAGAGGGCGATCCAGCAGGGTCCAGTCCCACATGGGGGCCCGGCGGCGCAGGTAGAGGCCAAGATTCTCCGCCTCGGCCTGGCCGGTGACGCTGGGGCTGGTGCCGGAGAAGCTTTGCAGATGCTGATAGGAGTAACGCAGCTCCACGTCTATGTCCTGCGGGACTGAGAACAGCTCGTAGTCGAGCATCAGGGAGCCCCCGAGGCCGTACACGTTGAGGCGGCCGCCATCCAGGAAATCGAGGTTCTTGCCGGTCTTGTGCTGGATGAAGAGGGCGCCGAGGCGCAGATCGCTCGCCAGGGTGCCCAGGGTAAAGTTGCCGATGGGACGCAGCACCAGGTTGCCGCCCCACTTGTCCTTGTGCAGGCTGAAATCCCAGCCGATGCCACCGGTGGCGGTCAGGCTGTTCCATTTGGTGGGGATGGTGCGGGTGTCGGCGCCGTCGCTGAACACGAACTGGGGATCGTAGCGGCTGTACCCCAGGGTGCCTTCCAGATAAATGGGGAAGCCCTCGCTCATGGTGGCGCCGCCGCCGAGCTGGGTGATGGTGAGCGCGGACTGCTCACTGGTGCCGCCGCCGATATTCAGGTTGCTGGCGGTGATGTCGGGCACCACGGTGAAGCTCATCAAGGAGACCACGGCATTGGCTCTGCGCTGAACGAAAGATTCACCCTCGGCCTGCGCGGTTAGACTAATCAGCCCGATGGCGAGCAGCGAGAGGGGTCTTGCATGGGAAAAAGGGGTCTGCGCCATACCTAGCTCCGTGGGCATCCTCGTCCGATGAGGAGTCCTTACACTGTAACGGTTTTTATCTGCCTTGGCAGCCCGGCGCAGCGTCAACTGACTATATTCTTCGCCGATGGCGAGGCCTCTCTCATCGCTCATTGCCGCCCGTTTTACCTCACGGAATTCGCCTGCCAGGAAGGCGCTCATACCCACATAAATCGCAGACATTAATTTATTGTTCAGTTCCCGAGGTGTATAACGGGCCTCCCGCAGGATTTTATGGGGATAGGTGCCAAGGATGGGCTGCCAGGCGGGACCTTAGGGTTGCCATGACGGATGCGCACTACCTTGATGGGAGTCAGACCAGATGCAGGACATGCTGCTTGCCATATGGCATCAGGATTTTGATCAGCTTATTCATATGCAGGCCATCGGTCTGCTCGTCACCTGCCTGGTGGTGATCCTCTTTCTTGAATCGAGTTTCGTGTTCCTGCCCCTGCCCGGCGACAGCCTGGTGCTGCTGGCCGGTGGCCTGGTGGGCATGGGGGTGCTCGGCCCCGAGGTGACCTTCATCTATATGCCGCTCGCGGCCGGGCTTGGCAGCCTGGTAGCCTATTTCCAGGGTCATGCGTTGCACGGTACCGCCTTCATGGGCCACGTGGAACGGATGATCCCGCAAGGCAGTTTGCCACGGGCCTCCCGCCTGCTGGACCGCTATGGCTTCTGGGCCATGTTCGCCTCCCGCTTCATTCCGTTTGTGCGCGTCCTGACCCCCATGCTGATGGGCGTCTCTCGCCTGCACCTGCCCAAGGTGGTGATAGCCAGCTTCGCCAGCGCCTTCCTCTGGGCCCTGGTGCTGAGCCTGATCGGCAAGTTCGTGATGGCGACCCCGGTGTTCGCCCATCACCACGAGCTGCTGACCAAGTGCCTGCTGGTCACCTCGTTTGCGCTGTTCGTCATCGCCGTGGCCGCCATCGGCATCCGGTTGCTCAAGCGTCCCACCAACCGCATTCGCTGAGACGGCAGACGGGCGCGCTGCGCCCGTCTCTTCATTGACAGCCCGAGCGAGGGCGGCCTGGCCGCGCGGGTGAGAATAAAAATACAGGCCATTTGAGGCGGAATTTGCTCCGCCTATCTGTTACACTTCGCGCCCGCCATTTTCCGGCTCACTCTCTGACTCGATGTCAGGCCCAGCCGTCCTTGGCCCCAAGCCTCGCCGATGCCGCGCCACCCGCCGGCTCGAGCCACTTAAGCCAACCACAGCCCAGCTGGAACACAGGAACCCAATATGAGATTTGAATCGTTCGATTTTGCCCCCGAGATTTTGCGCGCCATCTCAGATTGTGGTTATCAGGAGATGACCCCTGTGCAGCAGCAGGCCATTCCGAGCATCCGCCGTGGCCAGGACGTATTGGCCAGCGCCCAGACCGGGACCGGTAAGACTGCCGCCTTCGCGCTGCCTATTTTGCAACGCCTGGTGGACAAGCCGGCGCCGGTGCAGCCCTCCAACGCCCGCGTGCTGATCCTGACCCCGACCCGCGAGCTGGCTGCCCAGATCGCCGGTAATATCAATGACTTCGCCAAGTACCTGGACATCAGCGTGCTGACCCTGGTCGGTGGTGGCAAGCAAGACGTGCAGGCACGCAAGTTGAAAGCGGGCGCTCACATCATAGTGGCGACCCCGGGCCGTCTGCTCGAGCACCTGACCGCCTGCAACCTGAGCCTGTCCGGTGTCGAGTGCCTGGTACTGGACGAAGCGGATCGCATCCTGGACATGGGCTTCAGTGCCGATGTGCAGCAGATCCTGCAAGCGGTCAGCAAGACCCGCCAGAACCTGCTGTTCTCCGCCACCTTCTCCGACGCCGTGAAGAAGCTGGCCAACCTGATGCTGGATCGCCCGCAGATCGTCAGCGTCAACAAGCAGAACTCCACCGCCGACACCGTCAGCCACACCGTCTATCCGGTGGAGCAGAAGCGCAAGCGCGAGCTGCTCTCCGAGCTCATCGGCAAGCAGAACTGGCAGCAGGTGCTGGTGTTCGCCAGTACCCGCGAGAGCTGTGACGTGCTGGTGGAAGAGCTGAACCTGGATGGCATCAAGTCCGCCGTGGTGCACGGGGAGAAGGCGCAGGGCAACCGTCGCCGCGCCCTGCGCGAGTTCATGGAAGGCAAGGTGCGGGTGCTGGTCGCCACCGAAGTCGCCGCCCGTGGCCTGGACATCCCGGATCTGCAGTACGTGGTCAACTATGATCTGCCGTTCCTCGCGGAAGACTATGTCCACCGCATCGGCCGTACCGGCCGCGCCGGCAAGAGCGGCATGGCCATCTCCTTCGTCAGCCGCGAAGAAGAGCGCACTCTGCTGGAAATCGAGCAACTGATCGGCCAGAAGATCCGCCGCATCATGGTGCCGGGCTACGAGGTGAGCAGCCGCGACGAGCTGATCAAGCAGCTGCAGGAGCGTCGTCGCTTCGGCAAGCGTCCCCAGCGGGAAGACAACGCCGCCGCCCAGGCGATGGCCGAGTCCAAGTTGCAGGGTCAGCGTCTCAAGCGCATGGCCGCCGCCAAGAAGCCGCGTCAGCCGAAGTAAGCGGCTGCGGCTATCGATGAATCCGTCAAGGCGCCACTGGCGCCTTGACGCTATCTTGGCCGGGCACACCGGCCGTGCATCTGAATCAAAGGAGTTGTGATGACCTCTCCCGATCGCACTCAGGGCTACAACCAGGCCCTGCTCGACATGGCGACCCTCAGTCTGGCCGAGCTGGCCCGCACCGCCGAGCAGAAGGCCGGCAAGCGGACGCCGGCTCAGGAGAGCCATTTTCTCTGCACTTGGATGGCGGACTCCCTCAAGGAGAAGCGCTTCTCCCGCCTGGTGATGGAAGATCTGAAGGAGTGGATCCAGCAGGGCCGCACCCTGGGGGCCGGCGCCGATCTGAAGGGGCTGCTTGAGCGCATCGTCTGCCAGTATGGCCGTGCCATGGCCGAACCCGTGCAACTGGGGGCCAAACTTGCGGCCCTGCTCGCCGAGCTGGAGGAGGCGGGTTGGTTGGTGTTCACCGACGTCGAGGTGGATGCCAAGCTGCGCCTGCAGGGGCAGGGCCAATCCAGCCTGGTGATCTCGAGTCGCGAATACGGGGAGCACATCGAGGGTGGGGAACTTGTCAAGCCGCTGACCCTCTATGTGCGTGGTGATGAACCACGCCTCGCCAGCGCCGCCTTTGGTCAGGGGCTGCTGCTGAGCCAGGGCAACAAGAAGACCACCCTGGTCAAGCACCACAAGGCGTATCGCCTGATGCCGGGCAATGCCCAGAGCGCGCTGGCCCTGCTGGCCAAGGCCAACGACTGATCGGGCGGCCTATGCTTGTTTCCTCTCTTCCTATGAAAGACCCCGGCCTGGCGCCGGGGTTTTTAATGGGCGATTGCCGTTAACTCGCCGGCCTCATCACTGAGGCAGTCGCCTCGTCATAACGATTTTCCCATTCCTGTCGCAGCAAAATAAGGTGCCGACCAGACCCCTTTGATGGGGGGCTTCCCCCATATGGAGGGATGGTGGAGCAAATGTTCTGCTCTAGGGTGAGTTGGCCCCAAAGAGGGCCGTATGGAAGCAAATTGTCTAATGACATAACTCAATGCATAAGGAAATCTGATGAAAGCAACTCCCATAGCCCTGCTGCTGGCCGGTGTGCTGGCCTCACCGCTCTGCGCCGCCGCCCTCGATGCGCGCCTCTCCCTGGTGGAAGGCAGCACGGATGATGTGCGGGTCAACCTGACCCTGACCAACACGGGTGACAAACCCATCCGCCTGCTCAAGTGGCAACTGCCGGGCAGCGAGGATGCCCCCCTGTTCGTGGTGGAGCGCGACGGCCAGCGGGTCGACTACGAGGGGGCCCTGATCAAGCGGGCCGCGCCGACCGACAAGGACTTCCAGCTGCTCAAGGCCGGCCAGAGCCTGACCCTGCAGGCCGAGATCTCCGGCCTGTACGACATGAGCGCTCAGGGTCAATACAGCATCCGCTACCAGTTGCCGACTCTGGAGAAAGCGGCCGGCGCTCCCAAGGCCAAGCAGGCCCAGGCGAGCGAGTCCAACGCCGTCAGCCTCTGGCTGGAAGGGGTGAGCGACGAGCGGCTGCAAGCCAAGGCCGCGCCGCTGGCCGAACCCCAGGCGGTGACCGCCTCGGTGAGCTTCACCGGGCGCTGCACCAATACCCAGAAGAGCGACATTCTGACGGCTCTCGATGCGGCCAGCAGCATTACCAATAACTCAAGCAGTTATCTGGCAGTGGATAAACCTACCGGGCAGCGCTATCGCAGCTGGTTTGGTGCCTACAGCACGGCCCGCTGGGATCAGGCCGAGACCCAGTTCAGCAAGATCAAGGATGCCATCGACAACAAGCCGCTCACCTTCGACTGCGGTTGCCAGCAGAGCTACTTCGCCTACGTCTATCCGGATCAGCCCTACAAGGTCTATCTGTGCAAGAGCTTCTGGTCGGCCCCGGTCAATGGCACCGACTCCCGTGCCGGCACTATCGTTCACGAGCTGAGTCACTTCAACGTGGTGGCAGGCACAGACGATCTGGGTTACGGTCAAAGCAACGCCCGCAACCTGGCGAACACGGATCCGGTGAAGGCGCTCAACAACGCCGACAACCACGAGTATTTCGCCGAGAACACCCCGAGCGAAAATTGATGTGTGATGGGGCCGCGAGGCCCCTTTTTGATGGAGGCACCATGATGACACTCTTGTTGACCACGCTCGCCCTCGCGGCCCCCTTGCAGTGCGAGTTGTCGGTCAAGGCCGAAAGTCCGGTGAACGAACCTCTGCCCCTGGTGATGACCCTGGCCAACCTGGGGGAGGGGCCGCTCGAGGTGCTGGGCTGGTTCACCCCGTTCGAGGGCTGGTTCGCCGATGCCATCGACCTGCGTCTGGGGGATCAGCCGATTGCTTACAAGGGGCCGCTGGCCAAGCGTGGCGCCCCCGCTGCCGACGACTTCTTTATTCTGGGCGCGGGCCAGAAGAGCCGGGCGGATGCAGACTTGACCCAGGTGTACGACTTGTCTCGTCCAGGGGAATATCACTTGAGCTACCGCCCCCAGTCCCTGACCCTGACCCAAGGGGTGGCCCCGAGTTGCCCCGCCATCAGCTTCACCCGAGTCGCGGCGCCCTAGGCCACTCGCTCGCCCTCGCTTTCCAGCAACCCCACCGCGCGGGCGGCGACCGCGAGATAACGGTATGGATGGGATGAGCCCACCTGCTCCCGCCAGCAGCAGTGCACCAGCTTGATCACATGGTCGTCCAGACTCTCATTTGCCTGTGTTAGTACCTTCTCCCACTTCAGTCCTGTGGTGTCTGGCCAGCGCTGAACTCTCAGCACCGGCGCCCCGACCGTGATATAGGCCGTGGCCACCGCCTGCCACATCAGGGTCTGCCAGCGCTCTTTGAGCGCATCGGGCAGATGGCGGGCGACGATGGCGGCAGCCCGGCTGCCGGTCACCAGGTGCAGCACGGTGAAGTTGCGGGTCTGCCAATAGAGGGGCAGGGCGGCCTCGGCCAGCTGTGCCAGCAGATCGCCTTCGCCAGCCAGGCTGCGTGGCAGCGAGTCCGGCCAGCGCGGGTCTGCCGCTACTTGACGCAAGCGCGCTGTGATCCACTCACCCGGCCAGTGTGAGCCCTCCCATGGGGCGGACAAGTTCGCGAGCAGAGCTGGTATGTCTCGGCACTCGGGTCCCTCGCCAGCTGGCAAAATTAGCGGCTTGCAGCGCCAGGCGGCAAGGGCCGCTGCCTGCTCCCCCAGATGACCGTTCTCCAGGGCGCAGGCGAGGCGAATAAGCGGATGGAAGGCGCCGCCGGCGGGGGAGAGGCCATCTTCCAGCAGCGCCTCGAAGGTGGGCAGCCAACCCTCCTCGGCAATGCGGATGGCGAACTGCTGGCGCAGTTGCACGAAGTGGCGTTCTTCATCGCTCTGGTTTGCCGCTCCGGCCGGCAGGGCATGGTCGCTCTGCCAATGGGTAAAGAAGCGTTGCAACTGGGCCTGGCTTGCCCCCATCTCATGCAGGGCGTGCAGCGCCATGGGGCAGTGGTTGGTGGTATCGCGGCCGTTGAGGGCGAAGGCCTGGTTCGCATCGAGCAGGGCATGGAGATTATCCATAATCGTTTGACTCCTTTTGTCGGGGGAGACAGGATGATGCAAGTTAAAGTTAACTTGAGGTCAAGGCCAAGATGGATCGCAAATGGCTGCCCATAGGTCAGATAGCCAAGCGCTCTGGTGTCAACGCCAGCGCCCTGCGCTTTTACGAGGAAAAGGGGCTGATCCAGAGCCTTCGCAGCGACGGGGGACAGCGGCTCTATCCCCAGGATGCCCTGCGCCGCATCGCCTTCATTCGAGTGGCGCAAGGGATGGGCCTGAGCCTGGGGGAGATTGCCGAGGCCCTGGCCGGGCTGCCCGATGGTCGCACGCCGGATCGCCAGGACTGGGAGCGGATAGCCGGCCAGTGGCAGGCTCTGCTCGATCGGCGCATCGAGACCCTGCAACTGATGAAGCGAAAACTCGGCGCCTGCATCGGCTGCGGTTGCCTGTCGCTGGAGCACTGCGGCCTCTACAACCCGGAAGATCAGGCCGCTGCCAAGGGGAGCGGGCCCCGCTATCTGCTGGGGGATCAGCCACCAGAGCGCGACTGCTGAGGGTTATCAGGAAGAGGATCAGAGAGGCCAGGCCAGGGCGCCGAGCCTTTTCACCCAAGGGAGCAGAGATGAAACTGGAACAACTTAAAAGGGAGCTGGAGTGCTTTGGCGAGGAGAACGACAAGGCGCAGTCGGCTCGCGGTCACAAGATGCTCAATATCACCAGGGACACGGGGGCGCTGCTGGCGGTGCTGATACAGACCCGAGGGGCGGCGGATGTGTTGGAGATAGGCACTTCCAACGGCTATTCCACCCTCTGGCTGGCCGAGGCGGCGCAAAGGCTGGGGGGCAGAGTCACCACCATAGAGCGAGACGAAGACAAACTGGCGTTGGCTGGGCACAACTTCCGGCGCGCCGGTCTCGATACCGTCATCACCCAGTTGGCGGGGGAGGCCGATGCTCTGCTGTCTACTCTGCCTGCGGCTGGCTATCAGCTTATCTTTCTGGACTCGGATCGCCAGCAATACCAAGCCTGGTGGCCCGAGATCCGGCGTCTGCTGGCCCCGCGTGGCCTGCTGGTGGTGGATAACGCCATCTCCCATCAGGGGGAGATGCAGGCGTGGATGACAGAGGTGCGCGGTGATCCCGGCTTTATCACCTCCCTGGTGCCGGTAGGCAAGGGGGAATGGCTGGTAGCTAGCCTGTGAACCGCATTTTATGCTAAGTGGCCCTGCCTCCTGCGCCGTCAGGTCAGCGTCTCGACACGGGCGGGATGAGCCGTCGGCCCAGTCACGTTAAAGAACCCTGCGGTTCCTCGTCCACCGCAGGGCCATCAATAGCCCCTCTCATTTTCATTTTTCGTTATCCATTCTTTCGCTAAATATCGCCATATTTCATGGTTTGGCCAGGGAATGTCCCGCGTTATGTTTTGTCCATGCCACCACGGCACCGTTTAAATAAATGAAGGTGCGCTTTGAATAAAAGTAATTAAGCAAAGCGTATCCGTGGTCAGGCTCCCTATATAGATGTCAGGGCTCCCGCCTAAATATCGTTGGCAAGCGTTTGGATATTCATAAATATAACGAGGCATAAGATGAAAAAACTGCAATCCCTGTTTGCACTGGCCGCCCTGCCACTGGCTCTGATGAGCTCGCTGCAGGCACAGACCCAGTCCAGCCTTGCCGCCATCCAGAGCGCCGGGGTGATCAAGATAGGCACGGAAGGGGCCTACCCTCCCTTCACCTTCCACGACAAGAGCGGCAAGCTGGTGGGCTTTGATGTGGAGATAGGGGAGCTTATCGCTCACTCCCTCGGGGTGAAGCCGGAGTTTGTGGAGGGCAAGTGGGATGGTCTCATCGCCGGGGTGGACGCCAAGCGCTACGATCTGGTGCTCAATCAGGTGTCCATCACCCCAGAACGGCTGAAAAAGTATGACTTTTCAGACCCCTACATCACCTCTAAGTCGGTGGTGCTGGTACACAGCGACAACGACAGCATCAAGAGTTTCGCCGATCTGAAGGGCAAGACCTCGTCCCAGTCCCTGACCAGCAACTTCGCCCAACTGGCCAAGAACTCAGGCGCCGAGGTGGTGGCGACCGAGGGTTTCAACCAGTCTCTCGAGCTGGTGCTGACCGGACGAGTGGATGCCACCATCAACGACAGCCTCTCCTACCTGGACTTCAAGAAGCACAAACCCGATGCCAGGTTGAAGATCGCCGCCACCGGTGAAAAAGGGGAGCAATCCGGCGCCTTGCTCGCCAAGGGACAACCCGAGTTGCTGGCCGCCATCAATCAGGCACTGCGCGGTGCGAAACAGGATGGCGCCTATCAGAAAGTCTCCCAGAAATATTTCGGCACCGATGTTTCGCAATAATATCGCGGCAATATCACAACGTTTGAGGTAATTAACGTGCCCCCCTGGTTGCAGCTCGTAATAGATTCTTTCTGGCCCCTGCTCAGCGCGGGGCTTATTTTTACCGTGCCGCTGACGCTGATCACCTTCGTGCTGGGTATCTTGCTCGGCTTTCTGGTGGCGTTGGCCCGCTTATATGGGCCGAGGCCGCTGGTCGCGCTGGTACGTTTCTACGTCTGGCTTATTCGGGGCACGCCGCTGCTGGTGCAGCTTTTTCTGATTTTTTACGGGCTGCCGAGCGCCGGCATAGTGCTGGACGCCTTCACCGCCGCCATCATAGGTTTCACCCTCAATATCGGTGCCTACAGCTCGGAGATCATCCGCGCCACCCTGGCCGCCATCCCCAAGGGGCAGTGGGAGGCGGCGCACTCCATCGGCATGAGCTGGCCCCAGGCCATGTGGCGGGTGATCCTGCCCCAGGCGGCGCGCATCGCGGTGCCGCCACTCTCCAACACCTTCATCTCCCTGGTCAAGGACACCTCCCTGGCGGCGGCGGTGACGGTGCCAGAGCTGTTCCAGGCGGCCCAGCGGCTCGCCTCCGTCACCTATGAGCCTCTCATCCTCTACACCCAGACGGCCGTCATCTACCTGATGTTCAGCTCAGTGCTCTCCGCCTTGCAGGACAAACTGGAGCGCAAACTGACCCACAAAGAGACCCGGGAGGTCGCACCATGATCCGGTTGAGCGGTATCGAGAAGCAGTTTGCCAACCAGTTGGTGCTCAAGGGGGTGGGGCTCAAACTCGAGGCCGGCACGGTCACGGCGCTGATTGGCCCCTCCGGCAGTGGCAAGAGCACCTTGCTGCGCTGCGTCAATCTGCTGGAGCGGCCGGACGCGGGGCAACTGGTGCTGGAGGAGAGCGAGCTGGACTTCGCCCATGGGATCAGCCGCGCCCAGGTATTGGCCCTGCGCCAGCAGACCGGCATGGTGTTCCAGAGCTTCCAGCTGTTTCCACACATGACGGTGCTGGAGAACGTGACCGAGGGGCTGGTGACCGTCCTGAAGTGGCCAAAGGAGCGGGCGCTGACCCGTGGCCGTGAGTTGCTCGACAAGGTGGGGCTCAGCCACAAGGCCGACTCTGTGCCGGCAACCCTGTCCGGCGGTCAGCAGCAGCGGGTCGCCATAGCCCGCGCCCTGGCGCCCTCACCCAAGGTGCTGCTCTGCGACGAGCCGACCTCGGCGCTGGATCCCGAGCTCGCGCTGGAAGTGGTCGCCGTGCTGCGCCAGCTGGCCCGGGAGGGAACCACCATGCTCATCGCCACCCACGACTTGCGCCTGGCGGCCCAGATTGCCCAGCAGGTGATCTTCCTGGAAGCGGGAGAAGTGGTGGAGGAGGGCAGTGCACACCAGATGTTCACCGCCCCCAGGCGAGCGCGCACCCTGGCCTATATCTCCACCCTGACCGAGCGGCTGCCGGAGAGCTGGAGCATCTAGCCGCACCGGTTGCTGGCAACAAGCAGACATAAAAAAGCCCCGCAATGCGGGGCTGTTTGTTTGGCGTTAGCGGCCTTGCGGCAGCTTACACGGCCAGGTAGTCCATGATCCCTTCGGCGGCCTTGCGGCCCTCGTAGATGGCGGTCACCACCAGATCCGAGCCGCGCACCGCATCGCCACCGGCGAACACCTTGGGGTTGCTGGTCTGGAAGGCATAATCCGCCTTCTCGCTCGCCTTGATGCGTTCCCGGCTGTCGAGTTCGATGCCGTATTGCGCCATCCAGGGCTGGGGATTGGGCTGGAAGCCAAACGCCATCACCACCGCATCGGCGGCCAATACCTGCTCGGAGCCCTCGATCACCACCGGATTGCGACGACCATTGGCATCCGGGGCGCTGAGCTCTGTGCTCACCACCTTGATGCCGCAGGTGCGGCCATGGGCATCCAGTTCCACGCCGATGGGTTGCAGGTTGAACATGAATTCCACCCCTTCCTCATGGGCGTTCTTCACCTCCCGCTTGGAGCCCGGCATGTTGTCGGCGTCCCGGCGATAGGCGCAGATCACCTTGTCGGCCCCCTGGCGGATGGCGGTACGCACGCAGTCCATGGCGGTGTCGCCGCCGCCGAGCACCACTACCTGCTTGCCGGCGAAGTCGATGTAATCGGCCTGGGCCTTCTCAAAGCCCAGCAGGCGGTTGGCGTTGGAGATGAGGTAGGGCAGGGCATCGTACACGCCGGGCGCAGTCTCGTTCTCGAAGCCGCCCTTCATGTACTTGTAGGTGCCGACCCCGAGGAAGACGGCATCGAACTCGCCCAGTAGATCGGCGAAGGTGACATCCTTGCCCACCTCTGTCTCGAGGCGAAACTCGATGCCCATGCCCTCGAAGATCTCACGGCGGCGCTGCATCACCTCTTTTTCCAGCTTGAAGGAGGGGATGCCGAAGGTGAGCAGGCCACCGATCTCCGGGTACTTGTCAAACACCACGGCGCTGACACCGTTGCGGGCCAGCACATCGGCACAGGCGAGCCCGGCGGGGCCTGCGCCTATGACGGCGACCCGCTTGTCGGTCTTCACCACCTTGGAGAGATCCGGGCGCCAGCCCATCTCGAACGCCTTGTCGGTGATGTATTTTTCGATGTTGCCTATGGTCACGGCGCCGAAGCGATCGTTGAGGGTGCAGGCACCCTCGCACAAGCGGTCCTGCGGGCAGACGCGGCCGCACACCTCAGGCAGGCTGTTGGTCTGGTGGGAGAGCTCCACCGCCTCCAGGATGCGTCCCTCGTTGGCGAGCTTCAGCCAGTTCGGGATGTAGTTGTGAACCGGGCACTTCCATTCGCAATAGGGGTTGCCGCAGTCGAGGCAGCGATCCGCCTGCATGCCGACCTGGGCCTGGTTGAAGGACTCGTAGATCTCCACAAACTGGATCTTGCGGATCTTGAGTGGCTTCTTGGGCGGGTCGACCCGCTGGACGTCGATAAACTGGAATACGTTCTGGCTCATAGGGTTCCCTCCTTATTGCGCCTGGATTCTGAGTTCTGCACTAGAGCGGCTGGTGTGACCGAGCAGGGACTTGACGTCGCTGGACTTGGGTTTGATCAGCCTGAACTTGGGCACATAGGAGTCGAAGTGGGCCAGGATCTCCTCGGCGCGCGAACTGCCTGTCTCGTTCAAATGCGCCGTGATGATGCCGCGCAGGTGTTCCTGATGGATGGCCAAATCCGCCACGTCCAGCAGTTCTACCAGCTCCGGGTTGGTGCGCTTGGCAAAGTTGCCACACTCGTCCAGCACATAGGCGAACCCGCCCGTCATGCCGGCCGCGAAGTTGACCCCAGTGTTGCCAAGGATGGTGACTATGCCGCCTGTCATGTATTCACAGCCGTTGTCGCCGATCCCCTCGACCACCGCCAAGGCCCCTGAGTTGCGCACCGCGAAACGCTCGCCGGCGGTACCGGCCGCATAGAGCTTGCCGCCAGTGGCGCCATAGAGGCAGGTGTTGCCTATGATGGCTGCCTCGTGGGACTTGAATGCCACGCCGACATGGGGTTTGACCACCAGCTTGCCGCCGGTCATGCCCTTGCCCACATAGTCGTTGGCATCCCCGGTGAGGATGAGTTCGAGGCCGCCCGCATTCCAGACGCCGAAGCTCTGACCGGCGGTGCCGTTGAAGTGTACCCGCACCGGATCCGCCGCCATGCCCTGGTTACCGTGACGCTTGACGATCTCGCCGGACAGGCGCGCCCCCACGGAGCGGTCCGTGTTGCGAATGTCGTAGCGGAACTCGCCGCCGCTCATGTTCTCCACCGCGTCCAGCAGATCTTCCACCATCTTGAGGTTCAAGGGCCCCTTGTCGAAGGTGGGGTTGTGCTGCTGACTGAACAGGCTGGAGCCTGCCGGCGCCACCGGGCTTGCCAGTATGCCGGACAAGTCCAGCTTGGACTGGCGGGCGGTGAGGCCGGGCAGGGCCTCGAGCAGGTCGGTGCGACCGATGAGATCGGTGAGCTGGCTGACGCCAAGCTGGGCCATCAGCTCGCGGGTCTCTTCGGCGATGAACTTGAAGTAGTTCATCACCATCTCCGGCAGGCCGGTGAAGTGCTCGCGGCGCAGCTTCTCATCCTGGGTCGCGACGCCGGTGGCGCAGTTGTTCAGGTGGCAGATGCGCAGGTATTTGCAGCCGAGCGCCACCATGGGGCCAGTGCCGAAACCGAAGCTCTCGGCGCCGAGGATGGCCGCCTTGATGATATCCAGACCGGTCTTGAGACCGCCGTCCACCTGCAGGCGCACCTTGTGGCGCAGGCCGTTGGCGACCAGGGCCTGTTGGGTCTCGGCCAGACCCAGCTCCCAGGGGGAGCCGGCATATTTGACCGAGGTGAGAGGGCTCGCCCCTGTGCCGCCGTCGTAGCCGGAGACGGTAATGAAGTCCGCATAGGCCTTGGCCACGCCGCAAGCGATGGTGCCAACGCCGGGCTCGGACACCAGCTTGACCGACACCAGACAGTCGGGGTTTATCTGCTTGATGTCGAAGATGAGCTGGGCCAAGTCCTCGATGGAGTAGATGTCGTGGTGGGGTGGGGGCGAGATCAGGGTCACGCCGGGCACGGAATAGCGCAGCTTGGCTATCTGGGCCGTCACCTTGTCACCGGGCAGTTGGCCCCCTTCGCCGGGCTTGGCACCCTGGGCGACCTTTATCTGCACCACGTCTGCGTTCATCAGGTAGTGGGGGGTGACGCCGAAGCGCCCCGAGGCCACCTGCTTGATGCGCGAATTCTTCTCGGTACCGAAGCGCTTGGGGTCTTCGCCACCTTCACCCGAGTTGCTCTGACCGCCCAAACGGTTCATGGCTACCGCCAGCGCCTCGTGAGCCTCGGGCCCGAGGGCGCCGATGGACATGGCGGCGGAGTCAAAACGCGGGAACATGCTGGCCGCGGGCTCTACCGCATCCAGTGCGATGGGGGTCGTGCCCTGCTTCAGGGACAAGAGGTCGCGCAGGGTCGCCACCGGGCGCTCGTTCACCAGACGGGCGTACTCCTTGTAATCGGCGTAGTTGCCGGAGCGCACCGCCACTTGCAGGGTCTGCACCACGTCCGGGTTATAGGTGTGGTACTCGCCGCCGTGGACGAATTTGAGCAGGCCGCCCTGGGTCAGCGGCTTGCGGCCAAGCCAGGCCTGGCGGGCCAGGTTGGCCTGATCCTGCTGGATGTCGGCAAAATCGGCGCCCTGGATGCGGCTCGACACGCCGCGGAAGCAGAGCTCCACCACGGCCTTGGAGAGGCCGATGGCTTCGAACAGCTGGGAGCAGCGATAGCTTGCCACCGTACTGATGCCCATCTTGGACATCACCTTGTAGAGGCCCTTGTTGATGCCGTTGCGGTAGTTGAGCATGGCCTGGCGCAGGCTCATCTTGAGCACGCCTTCTTCTACCTGCTTGGCGAGAGTCTCGTAGGCGAGGTAGGGATAAATGGCGGTGGCACCGAAGCCCAGCAGCACGGCGAACTGGTGCGGGTCACGTACACTGGCGGTTTCCACCAAAATGTTCGCGTCGCAGCGCAGATTGTTGTCCACCAGGGTGCGCTGCACCGCCCCCACCGCCATGGCGGCCGGGATGGGCAGGGTGTCGGCACTGATGTCTCTGTCCGACAGCACCAGCAGCACGGTACCGGCGCGGGCCGCGTCGGCTGCCTCGCGACAGAGGCGCTCGAGGGCCGCTTGCAGCCCCTCTGCCGGCAGGTAGTTGAGGCTCAGCACCGCATGACGGTAGTGCTCCCCTTCCAGGGCCAGCAGCTGGTGGAAGTCGGAGTAGAGCAGGATCGGCGACTGGAACAGCACCCGGTGGGCGTGGCCGAAGGTCTCGTTGAACACGTTCTGCTCGCGGCCGATACAGGTGGCCAGCGACATGACGTGATTTTCCCGCAGAGGATCGATAGGCGGGTTGGTCACCTGGGCGAACATCTGGCGGAAGTAGTCGTACAGGGTGCGCTGGCTGGAGGAGAGCACCGCCATGGGGGTGTCATCCCCCATGGAGCCCACCGCCTCCTGGCCGTTCTCGCCGAGCACGCGGATGATCTGGTCCAGCTCCTCATAGGAGTAGCCAAACAGCTTCTGATAGGTCTTGAGGCGATCGTTGGGGAACTCGCGGGCACCGGTACTGGCGTCGTCCATCTGCTCGAACGGCACCAGCCGCTTGCAGTGCTTGTCCATCCACTGCTTGTAGGTGTGACGGCTCTTGAGATCGTCGTCGATCTCGAAGCTGGTCCAGATCTTGCCGTTACTGGTATCCACCACGAACAGCTCACCCGGGCCGACCCGGCCCTTCTCCAGCACCTCGTCCGGGGTGTAATCCCAGGTGCCCACTTCGGAGGCCAGCGTGATGAACTTGTCCTTGGTGATGACGTAGCGGGCCGGGCGCAGGCCGTTACGGTCCAGTGCGCAGGTAGCGTAGCGGCCGTCGGTCATGACGATGCCGGCCGGGCCGTCCCAGGGCTCCATGTGCATGGAGTTGAAGTCATAGAAGGCGCGCAGGTCGTCATCCATGTTCGGGTGCTTCTGCCATGCAGGCGGGATCAGGAGGCGCATGGCGCGGAACAAGTCCATGCCGCCGGCGAGGAAGAGATCCAGCATGTTGTCGAGGCTCGAGGAGTCCGAGCCCGTGGTATTAACGAAGGGGGCGGCCTCTTGCAAGTCCGGGATGAGCGGAGTGGCAAACTTGTAGCTGCGGGCCTTGGCCCACTGGCGGTTGCCGGCGATGGTGTTGATCTCGCCGTTGTGGGCCAGATAGCGGAACGGCTGCGCCAGCGGCCAGCGCGGGCTGGTGTTGGTGGAGAAGCGCTGGTGGAACACGCAGATGGCCGCCTGCATGCGAATGTCGGCGAGATCCAGATAGAAGCGCGGCAAATCCACCGGCATGCACAGTCCTTTATAGACGGTGACTAGGTTGGAGAGGCTGACCACGTAGAAGTAGTCGTCGCTGATGCGCTTCTCGATGCGGCGGCGCACTATATAGAGGCGGCGCTCGAGATCCTTGTCGACCCAGCCGGGGGGCGCGTTGACAAAGACCTGTTCGATGCTGGGCAGTGAGGCCTTGGCGATGGGACCGAGTACATTGGTATCGATGGGCACCTTGCGCCAACCGACCAGACTCAAGGTCTCTCTTTCCAGCTCCTCGTCTATGATGTCGCGGGTCTGCTGGGCCAACAGGGGGTCCGGATTTAGGAACAGCATGCCGACCGCATAGTTGCGGCCCAGGTGCCATCCCTTCTCTTCGGCGACAGCGCGATAGAAGCTGTCCGGTTTTTGCAGCAGCAGGCCGCAGCCGTCGCCGGTTTTGCCATCGGCGGAGATACCGCCGCGGTGCTGCATGCGAGCCAAGGCTGACATCGCGAGACGGACAAGCTTGTGGCTGGCTTCCCCTTCCATGTGGGCCAACAGGCCGAAGCCACAGTTATCCCTCTCCAGCTTTGGATCATATAGTGACATTGCATTT
The DNA here is from genome assembly GCF_002812985.1 of Aeromonas lusitana. Classification (GTDB taxonomy): domain Bacteria; phylum Pseudomonadota; class Gammaproteobacteria; order Enterobacterales; family Aeromonadaceae; genus Aeromonas; species Aeromonas lusitana. The sequence goes on along the minus strand of NZ_PGCP01000034.1, from coordinate 10,656 downwards.
CTCCCTTGCTCGGCCTTCCATCGCGCTGTCATCAACTGACTGCATAAATTGCGATTGGCTCTTGTGGTTCCGTCCGCCTGAGGTGGCGAATCTCCAAACTAATGGGAATTTTGGGCAAGGTCAATTGGACATCCCTGCTGTTTGCAATGTTACATCGCCATAACAAAATGCGGGATTGGGAGAGTGGTTGGCAATTTATCTACATATAGTGCTTCTTTGTTTCTGTTTTGTAGATGTATATGCTGTTAATGATGATTCTGGTGGTTGACTGCATCGTGCCAACGAACTGTAGTAATCTTACCAATTCACTCTCCCGGGCTCTGGCCGGGATCACATTTCGAGATCCTGAGCCTTGCATTTATTCAGATGCAGGCTAATTGAAATTTTCTTATTGTGAACAGGTGGTTAGCGGAATAAGAACGGTTTCTCTTCTGCCACTGGGGTGGGGGGAGTGGTTTCCAAAAGTAACCTAAATACGGCAATGTCGGATATTTATCCGATCAAAGGTGAATATTTATATGATTTTGAGGCTCGAAGCGGCTTGATCCAGCTCAGCCTCCCGGTTGGCGCGAGTCGGTACAATGGCACCTTATATTGGAGGTGTCATGCAGTTACACGAACTCATCAATACATTCGGCCAGGATCTCAAGCAGCGTCACGGCCAGAAGATCCACAAACTCTCCATTCACGGCGCCTTTACCTGCCCGAACCGGGACGGCACTCTGGGCCGTGGTGGCTGCACCTTCTGTAACGTCTCCTCTTTTGCCGACGAATCGGCCCAGCAACTCTCGGTGGTGCAGCAACTGCTGGCCCGGCGGGACGAAGTGACCCGTGCCAAGCGCTATCTCGCCTATTTTCAGGCCTATACCAGCACCTATGCCGAGGTGGAGTACCTGCAGCGCATGTATGAGGAGGCCTTGTCGGTGAGCGACATGGTGGGGCTGTGTGTCGGCACCCGCCCGGACTGCGTGCCGGATGCGGTACTGGACTTGCTGGCCGGCTATCAGGCGCGCGGCTACGAGGTGTGGCTGGAGCTGGGGCTGCAAAGCGCCAACGACAAGACGCTGCAACGGATCAACAGGGGTCATGGCTACGCTGCCTATGAAGATGCGGTACGCCGCGCCCACCAAAGAAGCATTAAGACGTGTGCCCATCTCATCGTCGGCCTGCCCGGGGAGGCGGCCATGGACAGTCTCGAGACCCTGCATCGCATCGTGGACACCGGAGTGGAGGGGATCAAGCTGCATCCGCTGCACGTGGTGGAGGGAAGCACCCTTGGCAAGGCCTGGCAGGCAGGGCGTCTGGCGGTACCGACCCTGGAGGAGTATGTCGCGGCGGCGGCGGCCATGATCCAGCACACCCCGCCCGAGGTGGTGTACCACCGCATCTCGGCCTCGGCCCGCCGTCCGACCCTGCTGGCGCCCGCCTGGTGCGAGAATCGTTGGACCGCCATGGCCGATATCGCCAGCGAACTGGCTCGTTCAGGCCCTCAGGGCGCTCGCCTCGGCCGACCCTTCTCCCTCCCTGCTCTTAATGAGTTGTCACTCTAATTTCATCAAAAAACAGTGGGTTATTAGATGAAATTCAGTCTTTGCAGTATAGTTTCATTCAAGTCGCCTTGATAAGATGGTCGGCTTGAAAAAGATATTGTTATCAATAAGCTTGTAATAATAATGAATCGAGTCGAAGACTCTGGCGCCGGTGCCTGTTATCAGGCGCCAGGCAAGGACCCGCTTTTCGGCTGGATGATGTTTAGGTCTGGTGATGGCAGTGATGTCATCTCCCCGTGCGCTAATTAGGTTGTCGGCTTTCGGTATCGGGATCGGTGCGCTGTTATTCTCATGATCCCCGTCACTTCGGGTGGCGATATTTCCCCGCGACAACCATCAGAACCATGTTTTGACAGGATGCTATGCAAGCAGAAACAAGCCGTATTGATGAGCTACTGGAATGCCTGGTCTTCTTGACCCGCTTTTATGGTGTGCCCAACAGCCAGGATGCCCTGACCACCGGCTTGCCGCTGGTGTCCGGCCGTCTGAGCACGGCGCTGTTTAGCCGCGCCGCCGAGCGGGGCGGCCTCTCGGCCCGTGAGGTGATCCAGCCCCTCGAGGGGATCTCCTCCCTGCTGCTGCCTTGTGTACTGCAAACCCGCAACGGCGGCGCCTGCATCCTGCTGGAATGGAACGAGGACAGGAGCCAGGGCAAGGTGATCTTCCCCCAGGCGGGCGATGCGGCGCAATGGGTCAGCACGGCCCAGCTCGGCGATGAATACAATGGCCGCTGTTTCTTCGTCAAGAAGCAGTTCAAGTTCGATGAGCGCTCCCCCAAGGTCTTGGAGACCCGTGACGGTCACTGGTTCTGGAGCACGCTGTTTGAATCCCGGGGTATCTACCGGGACGTGCTGATCGCCTCCATCCTCATCAACCTGTTCGCGGTGGCCAGCCCACTGTTCACCATGAATGTGTACGACAAGATAGTGCCCAACCTGGCGTTTGATTCCCTCTGGGTGCTGGCGGTGGGTGCCATGGTGGTGTTCACCTTCGATTTCGTGATGCGTCAGCTGCGCAGCTATTTTATCGATATCGCGGGCAAGAAATCGGACGTGCTGCTCTCGGCCAAGATCTTCGCCAAGGTGATGGGGATGAAGATGGAGTCCCGCCCCGCCTCGACGGGGGCCTTCGCCAAGCATCTGCAAGAGTTTGAATCGGTGCGGGAGTTCTTCACCTCGGCCACGGTTTCCACGCTCATTGATCTGCCCTTCGCCATCTTTTTCCTGTTCATCATCTGGCTGTTTGCCGGTGTCATGGTGGTGGTGCCCATCGTCGCCATGTTGATCCTGGTGGCCTACAGCTTCTATATCCAGGAGCCGCTCAAGCAATCCATCGAGGAGGGCTCCCGTCTCGCCTCCCAGAAGAATGCGAACCTCATCGAGAGCATTTCGGGTCTTGAAACCGTCAAGATCTTCGGTGCCGAGAGCCTGTTCCAGCACCGCTGGGAGCAGGCCGTATCCCACATCTCCACTTGGGGCGTGCAGACCCGTCGCATCACCAACTCCATGTCGTCGCTTGCGAGCTACATCCAGCAGGTGGTGACTGTGGGTCTCGTCATCGTCGGTGTGTACCAGATCTCCGAAGGGCTGGTGACCATGGGCGGCATGATCGCCGCCGTCATGCTGTCGAGCCGGGCCATCGCCCCCATGGTGCAGCTGTCCGTGCTCTCCACCCGCTATAACCAGGCCAAGTCAGCTCTCGAGATCCTCGAGAAGATCATGATGACCCCGGGTGAGCAGGAGGAGGGCAAGCAATATATCCATCACCCCGTCATCCAGGGGCGCATCGAGTTCGAGAACGTCTCCTTCAAATACCCAAACATGGAGAGCAGCACGCTGCACAACATCTCGCTGCGGATCGAGCCGGGTGAGAAGGTGGCCATCATAGGGCGGATCGGGGCGGGCAAGACCACGCTGGAGAAGCTGCTGATGGGGCTTTACCGACCAACCGATGGATCGGTGCGACTCGATGGTTTCGAGCTGGATCAACTGCCGCCGAGCGTCATTCGCCGCAACATAGGCTGTGTGCCGCAGGACGTGACCCTGTTCTTTGGCTCGGTGCGCGACAACATCATGCTGGGCAACCCGCTGGTGGACGACAACCGTGTCCTGCGGGCGGCCAAACGCGCCGGGGTGACCAATTTTACCAACCGCGATCCCAACGGTCTGGATCGGCAGATTGGCGAGGGGGGCCGTCAGCTCTCCGGCGGTCAGCGCCAAGCCATACTGCTGGCTCGAGCTCTACTCAACGATCCCCCCATCCTGGTGATGGACGAGCCAACCTCCAACATGGACAACCAGTCTGAAATGCACGTGAAGCAGGAACTGGCCAGGTTGGGACCGGAGACGACCCTGATCCTGATCACCCACAAGACCTCCATGCTGGATGTGGCCTCCCGGGTCATCGTCGTGGAGCAGGGGCAGATAGTGGCCGATGGGCCCAAAGAGGTGGTGTTGCAGCAATTGAAGGAAGGCAAGGTGCGGGTGCAGGAGACGGCTCATGGCTAACAACTGGTTCAAGAAAAAGGCTCCAGATACTGTCCTGCCCTCTTCTGAGCATCTTGAGTATGTGGATGATGGCGCCGCCGCGGTGCTGCTGACGACGCCGACCCGCGCCAGGGTACTGCTGTGGGCCTGTTTCCTGTTTTTCATGAGCGCCATCATCTGGGCCGCTTGGGCGAAACTCGATGAGGTGACTGTGGGGCAGGGCAAGGTGATACCATCGCGCCAACTACAGGTGATCCAGAACCTGGAAGGGGGGATCGTCAAGGAGATCTTCGTCAAGGAGGGGGATATCGTCGAGAAGGGTCAGCCTCTGCTGCGCATCGATGATACCCGCTTCAAATCGGATTTCCGGGAGCGTGAGCAGGAGCTGGTGACCCTCAAAGGCGATATCGCCCGCTTGCGCGCCGAGATCAAGAGCGTGGTGGTCAAGAATGAGCCCAATCTTGGCTGGCGTGAGCAGGTGGTCATCGACAAGCAGCCCATCGACTTCCCGGAAGGTTACGAGAACGTGTTCGCCGAGTACGCGACGCGGGAAAAGTCGGTTCAAAACGATCGCCTCAATAACCTGAGCAACCAGCTCTATATCCTGGGCCAGCAGATCGAGCAGAAAGAGCAGGAAACCATCGAGCTCAATGCCAAGATCCGGACTGTGGGCCGCAGCGTCGATCTGGCGCGCCAGGAGCTGAATATCAGCCGCCCCTTGGCGAAAGAGGGTATAGTGCCTCAGGTGGAGCTCATCAAGCTGGAACGTCAGGTCAATGAGATGCAAGGGGAGCTGGAGGCGAATCGCCTGCTCATCCCCAAGCTCAACTCAGTGCTGCGGGAGACCATCTCCAAGCGCAACGATATCGCCCTGAAGTTCCGCGCCGACTCCCAGACCGAGCTCAACGAGCGGCAGGGTAAACTGGGTCAGCTCTCCGAGGGGCAGATAGGCCTGCGGGACAGGGTCGATCGGACCAGCGTCATCGCGCCGCTCAAGGGCACCATCAAGAAGCTCAAGATCAATACCCTGGGCGGCGTCGTGCAGCCGGGCATGGATCTGATGGAGATAGTGCCGCTGGAGGATACCTTGCTGGTGGAGACCCAGGTATCACCCAAGGATATCGCCTTCCTGCGACCGGGGCTCGAAGCCGTGGTCAAGATAACGGCTTATGACTTCACCATTTATGGAGGCTTACATGGCAAGGTCGAACAGATAAGCGCTGACTCGATCCAGGACGAGAAGGGGAACTCCTTCTACCTGGTACGGGTGCGAACCGAGAAGAGTTACCTGGGCGATGAGCTTAACGCACTTCCCATCATCCCCGGTATGTTAGCCAGTGCAGATATCATTACTGGTAAAAAAAGTGTCCTAGACTACTTGCTAAAGCCGATCTTGCGGGCTAAGCAGTCGGCACTGAGAGAACGATAAAGCCAACAATCTAATAACAACATGACTGGAGATAACATGAAGAAGACGATTGTTGCCATGCTGGTCAGTGGCGCAGTGCTGTTCCCTGGCCTTGGCCAGGCCCAAACGCTGGAGCAGTCAGTGGCGCAGTCACTGGCGACCCATCCCAAAATCAAGGAAGCTTTTGACCTCTATCAGGCACGCCTGTATCAGCATGATGGAGCCAAGGGTGGTTACTATCCCACTATCGATCTGCGTGGTGGCGTTGGCTATGAAAAGACCGACAGCCCCTCGACCCGCGCCGCGGGCAACAACTCGCAGACGATCGATGACTCCATGACCCGTAAAGAGGCCGGGATCAGCCTGCGCCAGATGCTGTTTGATGGCTTCGATGTCAGCAGCAACGTGGCCCGGACCGATGCCGCCGCCGAGGCCCAGCGCCTGGCCATGATCTCGGAAGCGGACAACACGGCGCTGCGGGTAGCCGAGGTGTACCTCAACATGCTGCGTCAGCAGGAGATCCTGGAGCTGTCCAAGCAGAACCTGGAAACCCACGAGCAGATCCGCAGCGACATCCAGAAACGGACAGATTCGGGTCTCGGCTCTACCGCCGACCAGACCCAGATCGATGGTCGTGTGGCACGCGCCTACTCCAACCAGGCGGCGGCCGAGAACAACTATCGCGATGCCGAGAGTGAGTTCATCCGGGTCGTGAACGAAGTGCCGAAAGACCTGGTGCAACCGACTCCGAACAGCCAGCTGATCCCGGCCACCCTGGAAGATGCGCTGAAGACGGCCACCGAGGTGCACCCGACCCTGCTCTCCTCTTTGCAAGATATCGAAGAGGCCAAGTACCAGCATGAAGGCTCCAAGTCCGGTTTCTACCCGAATGTGGCCTTTGAAGTGGATCAGAACTGGAACGATGACATCGACGCGGTCAAGGGCCGTAACGATGACCTGACCGCCATGGTCCGGATGCGTTACAACCTGTTCCGTGGTGGTTCCGATCTGGCCGAAAGCAAGGCAACCTCTGCGCTCTATTCCCAGGCAAAAGACATTCATTTGAATGCCTTCCGGCAGGTGGAAGAGGGCACTCGCCTCGCCTGGAACGCCAAGGAGTCGCTGGCCAAGCAGAAAGTGTTCCTCAAAGAGCACGTGGACGCCAGCTACGACACCGTTCAGGCGTACAAGAAGCAATTCGGCCTGGGTCAACGGACCTTGCTGGACGTCTTGAACACGGAGAACGAACTGTTTGAAGCACGCCGCAGCTACATCACGGCCGAGTACGACTCCCTGCTGGCGGATTACCGGATCCTCAATGCGACCGGTGGTTTGCTCAATGCCATGAACGTGCAGGCGCCGGCCGAGTGGCAGGCCAACAACAACTGATGATCATCGCATCGACGTGATATCGGCAATAGAAATGGCTGCAGCTTGCTGCAGTCATTCTTTTATACTTCAACCTTTTACGTGAAGATTGCGATGAAATGCCACAGGGGAAACATGTGACGTCGTGGTGCAAGGCAGGCAATGACGGTATGGCCCGGCAAAGAGGATGCCTGTCGCTGCGTCGGCTACGCCCCTTGCTGTGGCTGTGCCTGCTGTCACTCCCCTTATTGCTCAATGCCAGCCAGCCGCTCTCCTCCGAGGATCTCAAACTGGTCAAAAGAGCAGAAGAAACCTATGGCGCGCGAGCGGGCAAACGGGTGACCAGTTGGCGCACGCTTGCCATGCAGAGCCGCGATGCGGGTCTCACGGATCGGCAGAAGTTGGAGAAGGTGAATCAGTTCTTCAACCAGATGCGTTTCATCGATGACATCAAGTTGTGGCACAAGAAGGATTACTGGGCGACCCCGCTGGAATTTTTGGGGGCAGCCGGTGGCGATTGTGAAGACTTCAGCATTTCCAAGTATTTTACGTTGCTGGAGCTTGGCATCCCGGATGAAAAAATGCGAATGGTCTATGTCAAGGCACTGGATTACAACCAGTTTCATATGGTCGTTGCCTACTATGAGACGCCCGCGTCAGTGCCCCTGATTTTGGACAATCTTGTCGGCGCCATCCGTCCCGCCAGTCAGCGGGCAGATTTGATGCCAATTTACAGCTTTAACGGTAGTCACTTGTGGTTGATGAAGGCGCGTGGTCAAGGTGAGCTTACCGGACAGTCGTCACGCTTGGGATTATGGAATGATTTACGCAATCGCATGACTTCTGGGCGATTGGCTCGGCCTGTGGTGAATTTGGATGATTAACCTATGACGCTCTACAGACAATTATTGGCAACCATGCTGTTACTGTTCGGGTTGCTGTTTGCCGCCACCTACTGGGTGCAGTTCAATTCGACTCGCAACTATCTGGCACAGCAGCAGGAAACCACCGTCATCAACACCGCCACCTCGCTGGGTCTGGCCCTGACGCCCTATCTGGAGAACGGTGACAAGGTGAGCGCCGAGTCAGTCATCAAGGCGGTGTTTGACGGCGGTTACTACCAGCTGGTGCGTCTGGACCTGCTGGCCTCCAAGGACGTGATCGAGCTCGAGAATACCCGCCATATTGATGGTGTGCCCCAGTGGTTTATCGGGCTGGGCCTGTTCCCTGAGGTATCCAACGAATCCATTCTGACCTCGGGCTGGTTGCAACTGGGTAAGCTCAAGGTCGTGGGCCACTCTGGCCAGGCCTATTACGAACTGTGGGAAGGGATGAGCAAGCTGGCGAGCTGGTTTTTGATTGGCTTCCTGCTCACCACCATATTGCTGATGCGCGCCCTGAGTTATCTGCTCAAACCGCTCAGACTCATTTGCGACCAGGCCGTCGAGATAGAGTTGCATCATTTCGGCCACGCCATCCCGGAACCCAAGACCCGTGAGCTGAAGCAGGTGGTGCAGGCGATCAACATTCTCTCCAGCAAGCTGGCGGTGCAGTTCAAGGAGCAGGCCGACGAGGCGGAGAACCTGCGTGCCCGTGTCTATGTGGATGCCGTCTCCGGGCTGGGCAACCGCTCTTACTTCGTCGGTCAGGTCAATGCCTGGATTGCCGAAGCCGGTCAGGGTGGTGTCATGCTGGTGGCCGTCGACATGCTGGACGATCTCTATCGTGAAGAGGGCTTTGCCGCGCGGGACAACATGGTCAAGTCCATCGCCCAGGTGCTGAAAGAGCTGCTCAACGGCTGGGATGGGGCCGCACTGGCCCGGATCTCGGCGACCGAATATGCCTTGCTCTGCCCGACCGACGATCTCGCTCAGCTCAAGGAGCTGGCTGAGCTCATCAACAGCCGCATCGCCGATCTGGTGGTCAACCCCATGGGTGAGGGCCGCGCACTCTCCGTTGTCGGTATCGCGGGGCGCGATGGCAGCGACGATCTCTCGACCCTGCTGACCAAGGCCGATAATGCCTTGGGCAAGGCGCGCAACGAGCGCCGTGGCGCCGTCGTAATGGAAGGAGGCACGGATCAGGGGCTGATGGGGCGCCTGGCCTGGCGCGATCTGGTGCAAGATGCGATCAGCCGCAACCTGTGGCGCTTCAAGGCGCAACCAGCCTGCCGTTTCGACAACGGGACGCGCCTGCACGCCGAGCTGTTTGCCTCTATCTCGCGAGATGGCACCGACTACTTTGCGGGTCAGTTCCTGCCGGCCATCGAACAGTTCAAGATGGGCTCCGAGTTCGATCAGGCGGTGCTGGAAGCATGCGGTCCCTTGCTCAGGCAGCAGCCCGAGCTGGTATTGGCCGTCAACATCACGGCGGGCTCGCTCTGTTCCGATGAGTTCCTGACCTGGTTGAAGGGTTATCTGACCTCGAATGCCGAGCTCAAAGAGAGGCTGGTGTTCGAGATCCCCGAGGGGGCCATCATGAAGCACAGGGAGCAGGTTACTACCTTGGTGAGCGCGCTGCGCGAGCATGGGTTCCAGTGGGGGGTCGATCACTACGGTCGGCATTTCCAGTCGCTCGGTTATCTGGAAGAGCTGGCACCTGCCTATGTCAAGGTGGATCACGGCTATACCAGCCAGGTCATGGAGCCTGGCGCCGATACCTCCTTCCTGGCGGCGGTGTGCCGTGCGGCGCACAACGCGGGGGTCACCACCATTGCCACCCGGGTGGAAGACGAGCAGCAGGTCGAGGTGCTGGCCAAGCTGCACATCGATGGCTATCAAGGCTTCGTCCATCCGGCATTCCCGCTGGCGTGACCAGAGTCTTCGTACCAAAAGGGCCCAAATGTGGGCCCTTTTTTATACCTGTTTAGAATAAGTGTGGTTATTTTTGACGGCGTTCACGCCCCATGGCCGAAAGTGATGTTGTTAATTTATTGATTTATTTATGTAAAAAATCACTATTCGATTTGCTGCATCGGATGGAGCTGAACAGATTCAAAGCTGTACATTTTTGCAACGGAAGCGCGATGAAGTCCCATCTAAGGTGTATGCATCGAAATTTGTCACCCTGGAGCAATGGATATGCGTACCCAAATCATCGACAAGACAGTCGTCGTCTCTTCTGTTGAAGGTAATGTTCAGATCCTGCTGGCCGATGGCAGCAGCCGAGCTCTCCAGCCGGGAGAGGTATTGCAACCAGGGGCCAAACTCGAGATCGCCGATGATGCCAAGTTGATGTTGGCGCCCTACGATGACAATCCGGCTGTGGCACCGGATGCCCCCGCCGCCCCCGATGCACCTGCTCAGGGAGACCCCTCCTCATCTGCCGAGAACAGCAACCTCCCGCCGGAAATCGCGGCCTTGCAAAAATCCATAATGGAAGGGGTCGACCCGACCAAGGACTTTAAAGCCTCGGCTGCCGGTGGGGCGCCTGCCGCAGGTGGTGGCGGCGGCGGGATCGGTGGCGTCGCTGGCGCCAGTGGTAATGGGGGTTTTGTCGTCATCGATCGTATCGGTGATGCCACCATTGCCACCGCCGGTTTCGATACCGATCACGACGCCTTGACGGCGCAGAACAACGTGCAGGCGGATGAACTCCTGCCAGACAATCAGCTCGATGATCAGGATGAGTTCGCCGTCACTCAGGAAGATCAATCCATCAGCGGTGATCTGCTGGCCAACAGCGACAACCCGGATGGTCCCTTCGATGCGTCCATCGTTTCCTACAGCTGGGGCAACAACTTAGGGGTTCCTGCAGGAACGGCGAGCACCATCAGCGGAGTCGGTACACTCATCATCAATGCTGATGGTACTTATACCTTTACCCCTGTCTCTTATACACATCT
>NZ_PGCP01000033.1 GCF_002812985.1 Aeromonas lusitana | reverse complement strand
GCCGTCCGCGTGTACCTTCTTGCTGCGGTTGCCGCGATAGAGCTGGTTGTTGAAAAACAGCGTCACCTCGTGGATCGGATAGTTGGCCGCTATGTAGAGGGCGTTGAGCAGGTTCTGCTGACCGTCGGATCTCAGCTCGGCGAGCGGGATCTGGGAGCCCGTGATGATCACCGGCTTGTGCAGGTCTTCCAGCATGAAGGAGAGCGCCGAGGCGGTGAACGACATAGTATCGGTGCCGTGCAGGATCACGAAACCGTCGTACTTCTCGTAGTTGTCACGAATGTCTTCGGCGATGCGCTGCCAGTCCGCCGGGGTCATGTCGGAGGAGTCGATGAGGGGGTCGTACTCGTGAATGTGATAGGACGGCATCTCGGGCCGATGAAACTCGGGCATCCGTGCCAGACAGTCTTCCATGAAGCCCACCATCGGCACATAGCCGTGGTCGGAACGCTGCATCCCTATGGTGCCGCCTGTGTTGGCGATGTAGATAGACTTCTTCACACCCTCTCCTCTCGTGTTGACTCATTATCCGTGGATCCGCCCCATCGCCGACTTGCACTTGCAGAGCCAGCGCCGATGACGTCAGGGTCGCAGATCCAGGTTGTTGCCTCCAGCGGTCTCACCTCATGGTGACGACCGTCGGCAAATCATCTCTCTGTGCCGGCCCGGCGGTTCAACCCCACCGGCTCCTCTCCCCGGATTGGAAACCGGCGAATTATAAAGACTGGCGGCCCAAATGACAGCCGCGGGATCCGGGTTTCGGCCCGGAATGTGACGGCCTGCGTTAGTTTTAAATGCCGTAAAAATATACTATGACAACCATTAATCTGATGAACATGGATATAAATGGTGCTTTTTGCTACTATCCGGCGGATTTTTCATAAATGTCATCTGGATGCCTGATGCTGTCAGGATCCTATCGATCCCATTTTTGCGTGGGATGGGGCCCCAGGCCCCCTCTTTAAATTGGCCCTGAGCCACACTGTTTTTATCCCGGCTGAATCTGTGCGTCTTTCTCGCCAAAGACACAGCCAATCAACATGGGAGTACCGAATGCTACAACTTGACCCTTACGCGACCCTGGTCGCCGCCACCCTGGTATTACTGCTCGGCCGATCCCTGGTCAACCGGATCAACGTGCTGCGCACCTTCAGCATTCCCAAGCCCGTTGCAGGGGGCCTGCTGGTCGCCCTGGTCCTGGTATTGCTGCGTGCCAGCATGGACGTGGAGCTGCGCTTTGACACCGCCTTCCAGACACCCCTGATGCTGGCCTTCTTCGCCTCCATCGGCCTCTCCGCCGATCTGGGCAGCCTCAAGCGTGGCGGCAAGGCGGTGGTCACCTTCCTGCTGGTGGTGATAGGCCTGCTGCTGCTGCAGAACATTCTGGGGATAGGTCTGGCCACCCTGCTCGGCCTGAATCCGCTGATGGGACTGCTGGCCGGCTCCATCACTTTGTCCGGTGGCCACGGTACCGGCGCGGCCTGGGGCGCCATCTTCAGCGAGAAGTACGGTCTGCAATCCGCCACCGAACTCGCCATGGCCTGTGCCACCTTCGGTCTGGTGCTGGGTGGCCTCATCGGCGGTCCGGTTGCCCGCTACCTGGTGAAGAAGGTGCAGGTGCCTGGCGCCGAGCACAACAGTGACGATGCACCCCAGGTCTTCGAGATGCCCGAGATGGAGCGTCCCATCACCACCTACAGCCTGATTGAAACCGTGGCCCTCATCGCCATCTGCCTCAAGGGGGGCGCGCTGTTCTCCGCCGCCCTTCAGGGCAGCGCCCTCGAGTTGCCTGTGTTCGTCTGCGTGCTGTTTGTCGGCGTCTTGCTGCGTAACCTGCTCTCTTTGCTGAAATGGCACGAGGTGAGCGATCGGGAAGTCTCCCTGCTCGGCAACGTCAGCCTCTCCCTGTTCCTGGCCATGGCGCTGATGAGCCTGAAGCTCTGGGATCTGGCGAGCCTGGCCCTGCCCATCTTCGTGTTGCTGGCCGCCCAGACGGTGGCGATGGCGCTCTACGCCATCTTCGTCACCTTCCGGGTCATGGGCAGCAACTACGACGCGGCCGTGCTGGCGGCGGGTCACTGCGGCTTCGGTCTCGGTGCCACCCCGACCGCCATTGCCAACATGCAGGCCATCACCCAGCGCTTCGGCCCGTCCCACATGGCGTTCCTGGTGGTGCCCATGGTCGGTGCCTTCTTCATCGACATCATCAATGCCATGGTGATCAAGCTGTTCCTGGCCCTGCCCTTCCTGTAACCGGCAAGTCCACCGTTCAGAGACAAGAGCCCACCTTATGGTGGGCTCTTTGTTTTCTGGCCACAGCCAACGTCGGGCGTGGCAGATATGTTGTCTGCGCCTTATCCCACCAGCCCTGCCAACAACACACCTTATGACCTCTCCCCTCACGGGGTAGCACTGGGACTCCTATAAGCAACCAATAAAAAGCCCCGCACAGAAGTACGGGGCTTTGGCGTCATGGGGCTGCCTATGTGACAGCCCGCTGCTCACTTAGAGGATAAAGGTCGACACCTGCTGGTTCAGGTTGGTGGCACGGCCCTTGAGGCCCTGCGCCTGATCCAGATCCCGCATGGCGGCGGCGGTGATCTCGTCACTCACGTCCTTGATGGCGGTGGTGTTCTGGGTGATCTCGCCGGTCACCTGGGTCTGCTCCTCGGCGGCGGTGGCGATCTGACCCGCCATGTCGGAGATGAGCGAGACCGCCTGGGTGATCTCTTCGAGCGCGGCGGCAGCGGCATCGGCGTCTTTCACGCTGTTGTCCGCCAGCCCCTGGCTGGTCTGCATCAGGCTCACCGCACGGGCCGTGGTCTGCTGCAGGGTCTCGATGGTGGCCTGGATCTCCTGGGTGGAGTCCTGGGTGCGGCGCGACAGCACCCGCACCTCGTCCGCCACCACGGCGAAGCCACGGCCCTGCTCGCCGGCACGGGCCGCCTCGATGGCCGCGTTCAGTGCCAGCAGGTTGGTCTGCTCGGCGATGCCCTGGATGGTTGAGAGGATGCCGGAGATGGCCTGAGCGTGGCGGCTCAGTTCGCCGATGACGCCGGTGGCCTGACCCACTTCCTCCGCCAGGTTGTTGATGGAGGCACGGGTCTGGTTCACCAGCATCTTGCCCTGCTCACTGCTCTGGGCAGATTGCTGAGCAGCGGCGGCCGTGTTCTCGGCGTTGCCGGCGATCTCCATGGTGGCGCTCGCCATCTCGGTCACGGCGGTGGCGACCATGGTCACCTCCTGCTGTTGACGCTGCAGCTCTTCCACCGCGGCCTGGTTGGTCACCAGACTGCGCTCCGCATCGGCGTTCAGCTCGTTGGCCAGCTGGCGGATGTTGCCGATCAGCTGGTGCTGGCTGCCGACGAAGCGGTTGAAGCTGTTGGCCAGCTGACCCACCTCGTCGTTGGCGTCGATCTTGATACGCTGGGTCAGATCGCCGTTACCGTCGGCGATGCGGGCCAGGGCTTGGGAGACCTTGCCGAGCGGGCCGAGCAGCAGGCTGACCAGCCAGGAGATGGCGAGGATACTGCCCACCAGCACCAGCAGGGCCAGACCGAGCTGGGTCAGCAGCAGGGAGGAGAGCGGCGCTTCCAGGGTGGCCTTGTCCAGTACCAGCACCAGCTCCCAGTCGGTGTTCGGAATGTCTACCGCCCACAGCAGCTTGTCACGACCTTCGTTGTCGAAATAGGCCGGCACCAGGCCCTGACTCGCCTTGCTCTGTTCGATCAGGCCGTTGGTCAGATCGTTGTCGATCTCGGTGGCCGGTTTCATCGCCTTGGCTGCGTCCTTGTAGGCGATGACGGTGCCGTCCTTGTGCATCAGGATGGCGACGCCGTCCGCCGGCAGGGCCATCTTGGTGACGTCCTCCACCAGAGAAGCGATGGATAGGTCACCACCGACCACGCCGCCCTGAGCCGGCTGGGCCAGGGTCACCACCATGATGTTGTAGGCCACATCCAGATAGGGTTTGGTCACGATCAAAGCGCCCTTGCCCATGGCTTCCTGATACCAGCCACGGGAGCGGGGATCATAACCATCGCGATTGATGGAAGGGTCGGAGTCGTGCATCTTGCCGCTGCCCTCACCGAAGTAGGTGAGCTGGAAGCGGCCGGAAACTTGCGCCTGTTGCAGGGCGTTGAGGGGTTCTGGGGTAGCCTTGTTGCCGAGAGCCTGGACGACGTCGCGACGGGCGGCGAGCCAGTCGCTGATCCGCTCTGCCTGCTGGCTGCCGAGGCGTTGCACCTGCTCCTGACTGCCTTGCAGCAGCAGGGACTTCTGACTGGTATAGCTCTGCCAGGAGAGCAGCAGGATCACCAGCGACAGGGCGATGACCACAGACAACAGTATCTTCTGCTTGAGTGATAGATTGTTCATCGTGCTTTCTTCTTGTGGGGTCAGGAACAGGATTGCTCGCAAAGTGCATGGCACTCTTGAGAGAGATAGCGGCCAATGGGCACAAAACTGAAGCGGTGAATGGCATCAGTGGCGATATTTTCCACTGAAACCTTGCCAATAGCATCAGAAATCACCGCTGGCAGCCATGCCATGCCAGCCAACCCTGTTTATTCCTTCCACAATTGGCTAGAATGTCCCGTTTTTAAATCACATCGACCCCGAGAGTTTTCACGATGTTTGAAGTCAATCCTGTATTAAATAAGCTTAAGGAGCTGTCTGAGAGGACCGAGCTGCTTAGGGGGTACCTTTGACTATGACGCCAAGAAAGAGCGTCTAGAAGAGGTCAATGCCGAGCTGGAACAGCCGGATGTCTGGAATGAGCCAGAGCGCGCCCAGGCGCTTGGCAAGGAGCGCGTGGCGCTCGAAAACGTGGTCGGCACCATAGACACCCTGACCCAGGGCGTCGACGATGTGGAGATGCTGGTCAGCCTGGCGGTCGAAGGCGAAGACGAAGAGACCTTCAACGAGGCCATCGTCGAAGCGGATCAGCTGGAAGCCAAGCTGGTGGATCTCGAGTTCCGCCGCATGTTCTCCGGCCAGCACGACGGCTCTGACTGCTACATCGACATCCAGTCAGGTTCCGGTGGCACCGAAGCCCAGGACTGGGCCAACATGGTGCTGCGCATGTACCTGCGCTGGGGCGATGCCCACGGCTACAAGCCGGAGCTGATCGAGCTGTCTGACGGCGACGTGGCCGGCATCAAGTCCGCCACCATCAAGTTCACCGGTGAATACGCGTTCGGCTGGCTGCGCACCGAGACCGGCGTGCACCGTCTGGTCCGTAAATCTCCGTTCGATTCCGGCGGCCGTCGCCACACCTCGTTCTGTTCCGTGTTCGTCTATCCCGAGATCGACGATGACATCGACATCGAGATCAACCCGGCCGACCTGCGCATCGACGTCTACCGTGCCTCCGGCGCCGGTGGTCAGCACGTCAACCGGACCGAGTCCGCGGTGCGTATTACCCACGTCCCGACCGGGGTGGTGGTACAGTGCCAAAACGACCGTTCCCAGCACAAAAACAAAGATCAGTGTATGAAGCAGCTGAAAGCCAAGCTCTATGAGCTGGAAATTCAGAAGCAGAATGCCGAGAAGCAAGCCCTCGAAGAGACCAAGTCCGATATCGGCTGGGGTAGCCAGATCCGCTCCTATGTACTGGATGATTCCCGTATCAAGGATCTGCGCACCGGCGTCGAGACCCGCAACACCCAATCGGTGCTGGACGGCGACTTGGACAAGTTTATCGAAGCCAGCCTGAAATCAGGCCTGTAAACAGCACAGCAGGAATCACCATGTCTGAACAAACCACTACTCCGGAAGTCGACCAAACTCTCGAACTGAACAACGAGATGCTTGAGCGTCGCTCCAAGCTGGCCGCCCTGCGCGCCCAGGGCAATCCCTTCCCCAACGACTTCCGTCGTGACAGCCTGTCCGGCGACCTGCATGCAGAGTTCGGCGACAAGAGTGCCGACGAGCTGACGGCCCTGGGTAAACGGGTGAAGATTGCCGGTCGTATCATGACCCGCCGGATCATGGGCAAGGCTTCCTTCGCGACCCTGCAGGACATGGCTGGCAAGATCCAGATCTACGTCACCCGTGACGATCTGCCGGAAGGCTTCTACAACGAGCAGTTCAAGAAGTGGGATCTGGGCGACATCGTCGGCGTGGAAGGGACTCTGTTCCGTACCAACACCGGTGAACTGTCCGTGCACGTCTCCACCATCCGTCTGCTGACCAAGGCACTGCGTCCGCTGCCCGAGAAGCACAAGGGCCTGACCGATCAGGAAGCCCGTTGCCGTCAGCGCTACCTGGATCTCATCGCCAACGAAGAGTCCCGCAAGACCTTCATGATCCGCACCCAGGTGGTCGCCGGCATCCGCAAGTTCTTCAACGAGAAGCGCTTCATGGAAGTGGAAACTCCCATGATGCAAGTCATCCCGGGTGGTGCCTCCGCGCGTCCGTTCGTCACTCACCACAATGCGCTGGACATCGACATGTACCTGCGTATCGCTCCCGAGCTCTATCTGAAGCGTCTGGTGGTCGGTGGTTTCGAGCGCGTGTACGAGATCAACCGCAACTTCCGTAACGAAGGCATCTCGGTGCGTCACAACCCCGAGTTCACCATGATCGAGTTCTATATGGCCTATGCCGATTACATCGATCTGATGGACTTGACCGAGGAGCTGCTGCGCACCCTGGCCCAGGACATCCTGGGTGACACCAAGATCCGTTACGCCAAAGAGGGCGAAGAGGGTCTGACCATCGATTTCGGTCAGCCGTTCCAGCGCCTCACCATGGTCGAGTCCATCCTGAAGTTCAACGCGGATGTGACCCTGGCCGATCTGGCCACCCTGGAGAGCGCCAAGGCTGTCGCCAAGCGTCTGCACATCGAGCTGATGAAGGGCTGGGAGCTGGGCCACGTGATCACTGCCATCTTCGAAGAGACAGTGGAGCACATGCTGCTGCAACCGACCTTCATCACAGAATATCCGGCTGCCGTTTCCCCGCTGGCCCGTCGTAACGACGTGAACCCGGACGTGACCGACCGCTTCGAATTCTTCATCGGCGGCCGCGAGCTGGCCAACGGCTTCTCCGAGCTGAACGATGCGGAAGATCAGGCCAAGCGCTTCCAGGATCAGGTTGATCAGAAAGCCGCAGGCGACGACGAAGCCATGTTCTATGACGCCGACTTCGTCACCGCGCTGGAACACGGCCTGCCGCCCACTGCCGGTCAGGGTATCGGTATCGACCGTCTGGTCATGCTGTTCACCAACAGCCACACCATTCGCGACGTCATCCTGTTCCCGGCCCTGCGTCCGCAGAAGTAAGGTCCGCAACAACAAGCCATCGAGGGCAGAGTCCCTCTGCCCTCGAGCGCCATCAAAACGCCCCGCAATTGCGGGGCGTTTTTTTAGGTGCGATGCACATAGATGCGCGGCAGATCGGGAGTGCCCCTTATTTGGCAGGAGGCAGCAACCACTCCCCCTGCCACAGGGTCAGTGCCTGGCCGGCCATCTGTACCCTCTCCTCTGCCAGCCGCAGCCGCAGCTCCCCGCTCCTCGCCGAGAGCTGACGGGCGCGCAGCTGCGTCTTGCCGAGGCGATCGGCCCAGAACGGCACCAGGGCGCAGTGGTTGGAGCCGGTGGCCGGATCCTCATTCACCCCCACCCAGGGGGCGAAGTAGCGGGAGACGAAATCATACTCAGCGCTACTCGACGGCGCAGTGACCATCAGACCGCGACCCGGCAGGGCATGCAGGGCGTGGAAGTCCGGCTTGAGAGCCCGCACCTCTTCCTCGCTTCCCAGCTCCAGCAGGAACTTGGCACCAGCGGCCAGGGTCTGCAGCGGCTGGCAGCCCAGGGCGGCGGCGTAAGCCGAGTCCAGGGTCAAGGCACCAAGCGGAATGCGCGGGAAATCGAGCCAGATCCAGTCTCCCTCCCGCGCCGCGGTCAATACGCCGCTGCGGGTCTCGAAGCGCAGCACCTCGTCGGCCGTCGCCAGCCCGGCCTCCCAGATGGCGTGGGCCGCCGCCAGGGTGCCGTGACCACAGAGATCTACCTCCAGCGCCGGGGTGAACCAACGCAACTGGTAGTGAGCAGTTCCTAACGGGGTGAGGAAGGCGGTCTCGGAGAGGTTGAACTCGGCCGCCATGGCCTGCAGCTCGGCCGTGAGCCGCTCAGGCCCCAGCACCACCACCGCCGGGTTGCCGCCGAAGGGGTGCTGGCTGAAGGCATTGACATGAAACAATCTGGTCATCGACATATCCTGTGACGGGAGAAGGGACTCATTACTGCTCTTTTATACCATGAGTCAAGGCGGTGCTGAGCCGGATCCCGACTTTATAAATTCACAAATCGCATAAAGAAGATATTTTTATTCTTTGTTGTTATTCATTGCACCCCTTACCCTGACCAAAAATCAGACCATGGAAGACGTGTGTGATGCAATTGACAGCCCAGATCCCTAATATAAGTCCGCTCTCTGACGAGCAGCAGCGCCAGCTGAATCAGGTTCTCACCACCCTCAATACCCAGCAGCTTGCCTGGGTGAGCGGCTATCTCTATGGCCTCTCCCAATCGGGCCAGCAGCCGGTGACCACCACGACCACCAGCGCGGCGCCAGGCGGCAGCCTGACCATTCTCTACGGCTCCCAGACCGGCAATGCCAAGGGGGCGGCCGCCGTCATTCAGAAGCAGGCACAAGCTCTGGGCTTGCCCGTCACCCTGGTCTCCATGGCCGATTACAAACCCAAGCAGCTCAAGAAAGAGAGCCACCTGCTGGTGGTAGTGAGCACTTACGGGGAGGGTGAGCCGCCGGAGAGCGCTGTCGATCTGTTTGAGCAATTGAAGAAGGGCAAGATTGGCAAGCTGGAGGGGCTCAAGTTCGCGGTGCTGGGCCTGGGTGACAGCTCCTACGAATTCTTCTGCCAGACCGGCAAGGACTTCGATGGCTTCTTCGCCAAGGCGGGGGCCGATCGCATCCATGATCTCGCCAGCCTGGACGTGGATTATCAGGAGGCCGCCAAGGCCTGGGGCGAGCAGGCGGTGAAAGCCATCGCCACTACCCTGTCTGCTGGCGGCGCCGCCAGCGCGGCAACCAGCCTGGCTGGCGCGGTGCAAAGTGCGGTCGGTCACAGCCAGTATCACAAGGAGAACCCCTTCCCTGCCCGCCTCTCCCTCAATCAGAAGGTCACTGGCCGCGACTCCACCAAGGACATCCGTCATATCGAGATCAATCTCGAGGAGTCTGGCATCACCTATCAACCCGGCGATGCCCTCGGCATCTGGTTTGACAACGACGCAGCCCTGGTGGACGAGGTGCTGGCCCTGACCGGTCTTGCCGGGGATGAAGCCACCGCCCAGGGTCCATTGCGCGCGGCCCTGACCCGTCACTTCGAGCTAACCAGGTTGCACGGCGGCTTTATCACGGGCCTCGCCGACATCTCAGGCAACGCTGCCCTGAAAGATCTCGCCGGCGACAAGGCCCAGGTCAACGCTCTTGTCGCTTCTGCCCAGGTAGTGGATGTGCTCAAGCGCTTCCCCGCCAAGCTCGGCGCCGAGCAACTGGTCAGCCTGCTGCGCCCGCTCACCCCCCGCCTCTACTCCATCGCCTCCGCCCAGAGCGAAGTGGAAGAAGAAGTGCACCTCACCGTCGGCGTGGTGCGCTATCCCCAGGCCGATGGCACTGTACGCTCCGGTGGCGCCTCCTCCTATCTGGCAGACCGCTTGGCCGAAGAGGCCGAGGTGCGAGTGTTCGTTGAGCACAACGACAACTTCCGCCTGCCGGCGAGCCCGGATACCCCCGTCATCATGGTGGGTCCGGGCACCGGCATAGCGCCGTTTCGCGCCTTTATGCAGGAGCGGGAAGCCCAGGGAGCAGAAGGCAAGAACTGGCTCTTCTTCGGCAACCCCCACTTCACCCAGGACTTCCTCTATCAGGTGGAGTGGCAGCGTTATGTGAAGTCCGGCCTGCTCAGCAAGATCTCGCTGGCATTTAGCCGGGATCAGGGCCACAAGATCTATGTGCAGGACAGACTGCGGGAAGCTGGCCTCGAGCTCTATCAATGGCTGGAAGCCGGCGCCCACTTCTATGTGTGCGGCGACGCCAACCACATGGCCAAGGATGTGCAGCAAGCGCTGCTGGATGTGATTGCCGAACACGGCCACAAGAGCCGTGAGGAAGCAGAAGAGTATTTGAGCGAATTGCGTCGTGCCAAACGTTATCAAAGGGATGTCTATTGATGAGCAAACAAGTGATTCCGGGACCGGTGGAAGGACCGCTCTCCGACAACGAGCGCCTCAAGCGCGAGAGCAACTTCCTGCGCGGCACCATAGAGCAGGATCTGCAGGATCCCCTCACCGGCGGCTTCAACGGCGACAACTTCCAGCTGATCCGCTTCCACGGCATGTATCAGCAGGATGACCGCGATATCCGCCCGGAGCGCGCCGCCCAGAAGCTCGAACCCCTGCACAACGTCATGCTGCGAGCCCGCCTGCCCGGCGGCATCATCACCCCGGCCCAGTGGCAGGTGATCGACAAGTTTGCCGAGGAGCACAGCCTGTACGGCAGCATTCGCCTCACCACCCGCCAGACCTTCCAGTTCCACGGTGTGCTGAAGCGCGACATCAAGCTGATGCACCAGACCCTCAACGGTACCGGCATCGACTCCATAGCCACCGCGGGGGATGTGAACCGCAACGTGCTCTGTACCAGCAACCCGGTGGAATCCGAGCTGCATCAGGAGGCCTACGAGTGGGCCAAGAAGATCTCCGAGCACCTGTTGCCCAAGACCCGCGCCTATGTGGAGATCTGGCTGGACGGCGAGAAACTTGGCGGCGATGAGGAGCCCATCCTCGGCTCCAACTATCTGCCGCGCAAGTTCAAGACCACGGTCGTTATCCCGCCCCACAACGACGTGGACATCCACGCCAACGATCTGAACTTCGTGGCCATTGCCGATGGCGGCAAGCTGGTGGGCTTCAACGTGCTGGTGGGCGGCGGCCTCGCCATGACCCACGGCGATACAACTACCTATCCGCGCAAGGCGAGCGACTTCGGCTTCATCCCCCTCTCCCACGTGCTGGAAGTGGCGGCCGCCGTGGTCAGCACCCAGCGCGACTGGGGCAACCGGGTCAACCGCAAGAACGCCAAAACCAAGTACACGCTGGAGCGAGTGGGCGTCGAGGCCTTCAAGGCCGAGGTGGAGAGCCGCGCCGGCATCTCGTTTGGCGAGGTTCGCCCCTACGAATTCACCAGCCGTGGCGACCGCTTCGGTTGGGTGGAAGGCATTGATGGCAAGCATCACCTGACCCTGTTCATCGAGAACGGTCGCCTGCTGGACTTCCCGGGCAAGCCCCTCAAGACCGGCATGCTGGAGATTGCCAAGGTGCATCAGGGGGATTTCCGCCTGACCGCCAACCAGAACCTCATCATCGCCGGCGTCCCCGCCAAGGAGAGGGCCCGCATCGAGAAGCTGGTCCGCCAATATGGCCTGCTGGATGACGGCGTGAGCGAGCAGCGCAAGCAGTCCATGGCCTGCGTGGCCCTGCCCACCTGCCCGCTCGCCATGGCCGAAGCCGAGCGCATGTTGCCGGCCTTCGTCACCGACATCGAAGGCCTGCTGGCCAAGCATGGGCAGGCGGACGACGCCATCATCTTCCGGGTTACCGGTTGCCCGAACGGCTGTGGCCGCGCCATGCTGGCGGAGGTGGGTCTGGTGGGCAAGGCCCCAGGTCGTTACAACCTGCACCTGGGTGGCAACCTGGAGGGGACCCGCATTCCGCGTCTCTATCAGGAGAACATCACCGAGCCGCAGATCCTGGCCGAGCTCGACACCCTGATCGGCCGCTGGGCCAAGGAGCGCGACGAAGCCGAGTGCTTCGGCGACTTCGTGATCCGCGCAGGCATAGTGGCGCCAGTTATCGATTCCGCGAGGGACTTCTATGCAGCCTGAACTAGCAACTAGCGGGCAGCCCAGGCTCACCGCCGACGGGCGGCTCGATCTGCAGGCCCTGCTGGCCCTGAGTCGGGAGGAGCAGGTCGAGGTGCTGGCCCCCCTTAACCGGGCGCTGGACGCCATGAGCGCCCCCGAGCGGGTACGCTGGGCCCTGAAGCACCTGCCGGGAGAACACGTGCTATCGTCCAGCTTCGGCATCCAGGCGGCGCTGATGCTGCATCTGGTAAGCCAGGAGAAAAGCGATGTGCCCGTGGTGCTGACCGATACCGGTTATCTGTTCCCGGAGACCTACTGCTTCATCGACGAGCTGACCGAGCGCCTCGCGCTCAACCTGAAGATCTACCGTGCCGAGCTCTCGCCAGCCTGGCAGGAGGCGCGCTTCGGCCTCTTGTGGGAACAGGGAGTAGAGGGGATCACCCGCTACAACCAGCTCAACAAGGTGGAGCCCATGGACCGCGCCCTGGCGGAACTCGGCGCCCAGACCTGGTTCTCTGGCCTGCGCCGGGAGCAGTCCGGCAGCCGTGGCCAGCTGCCTGTGCTCGCCATCGCGCGCGGCCGCTTCAAGTTCCTGCCGGTCATCGACTGGAGCAACAAGGACGTCTTCTACTACTTCAAAGAGTTCGACCTGCCCTATCACCCCCTGTGGGATCAGGGCTACCTCTCGGTCGGCGATGTGCACACCACCACCAAGTGGGAGCCTGGCATGAGTGAGGAGCAGACCCGCTTCTTCGGTCTCAAGCGAGAATGCGGCCTGCACGAGGAAAACGGCGAGCAAGGCAGCTCCGGGAGCTGATCCCGCCAGCCCCTTATTCTGCCCATAAAAAACGCCCGGCCAATGCCGGGCGTTTTGTCTATCGGGGGGAAGCATCCCTCCACTGTCAGAGTTGCGACTTATTGCGCTGCGGTGCGCGCCTGGGCAAGCCAGTCGTTGACCTGCTGCTCATGCCCCTTGAGCCAGGCATCCGCGTGGCGCTCCACATCCGCCGGTTTGTTCTGTCCCTTGTTCATCAAGCCATTCTGGATGTTGATGTCGTTGAGCGGCAGCTTGACGATGGCAAACAGCTTGGCCGCCGCCGGATTGGCATCGGTGAAGGCCTTGTTCGCGACTATGTGCATGGTATTGACCGCAAAACCGTAGTTCTTGCCGTTTGGCAGCCGGGTCTTGGCCGCATCCCTGGCATCGGCTGGGACCTCCAGCCAGACCACGTCCCGTCCCGGCACCAGTTCGCTGCTGAGCCAGTACGGCGTCCAGGTGTAATAGAGCACCGGCTTGCCGCTCTGGTAGCGAGCCAGGGTATCGGCGACGAGAGCCGCGTAGTTGCCCTGCTTGTGGGTCACGGTCGGGGTCAGCCCAAACTCGTCGAGGTGGTGGTTGATCGCCTCCTCGCAGCCCCAGCCTGGGTTGCACCCCACCAGATCGGCCTTGCCATCACCGTCGCCATCAAACAGCGCCGCCAGCTTGGGATCCTTCAGCTGACCGAGGTTGGTGATGCCATATTGGGTGGCCGTCTTCTTGTCGATGAGATAGCCCTGGGCGGCGCCGGCCACATAGGTCCCCTGGCGGAAGAATACCTTGTCCCCCCCCGCCTGCTCGTACTTGTTGTCCTGCAGCGGGATCCAGTTAAAGGCGAGGAAGGTGCCGTCCCCTTGCGCCACCGAGGCATAGGCCACGTTGTAGTCCACCTCCTGCGCCGGCTGGACGTCATAACCGAGCCGCTCCATCAGCTTGCTGACCAGCAGGCTCTGGAACGCCTCTTCCGGCAGGGAGCTCTGTAAGGGTTGCACCTTGACCCCCTCCCCCGGCAGCTCGGCGCTGGCCATGGCGACTGTGCTGAGTAGCAGGGCGCCCAGGGTCAGGCTGGTGGTGATGCGTCTCATGAGGTTGCTCCTTTGCATTGAATGGATGGGCTGCGACCGCACAGCCGCAGCAGCAGGGCCACGGGGCCGCGCTGATACCAGCGGCCGGTCCGGCTGCGATCCGGCTGTCCCATGGCCTGGGTCAGACGATCGAGGACGATGGCCAGCAGCACTATGCCGAGGCCGCCGATGGAGGCGAGCCCCATATCGAGGCGACCTATGCCCCGCAGCACCATCTGGCCCAGGCCACCGACCGCGATCATGGAGGCGATCACCACCATGGAGAGCGCCAGCATCAGGGTCTGGTTGACCCCGGCCATGATGGTGGGCATGGCGAGCGGCAGTTGTACCTTGAACAGCAGCTGGGATGGACTGGCGCCGAACGAGTGAGCCGCCTCCACCAAGTCTGCGGGCACCTGGCGGATCCCCAGCATGGTCAGCCGGATCATGGGCGGCAGGGCGAAGATCACCGTCACCACCACGCCGGGTACGTTGCCGATGCCAAACAGCATGACGATGGGGATGAGGTAAACGAAGGCCGGGGTGGTCTGCATGGCGTCCAGCAGGGGCCGGGTCCAGCGCGACAGCCGCTCACTGCGCGCCAGCAGGATACCGACCGGCAAGCCAATCAGGACGCAGAAGAACAGCGAGGTCAGCACCAGTGACAGGGTCACCATGGCATCGGACCAAGCACCGATGAGGCCGATCCCGATAAGAGACACAAGCGTGCCAAGGGCCATGCGGCCGTTGACCAGCTGCCAGGCGACCAGGGTCAGCAGCCCTATCATCAGGGCGGATGGCACCGTCTGCAGCAGATGGGTCATGCCATTGAGGGTTAGCTCCACCGGCGCCCGGATCAGCTGGAACAGGGGCCGCAGGTTCTCGACCAGCCAGCCGATGCCACTCTCGACCCAGGAATCCAGCGGCACAAACGCCTGCTGGAAAGGGTCCAGCCAGTTGATCTGCGCATCTGTCTCTGCGCTCGCTATCTGGTTCTGCCAGTCGGCGGCGGTGGTGTCGGTGCTCGCCCAGGGGTTGCTGGCGGCCTCTGTGCTCGCCTCAGTGGTTGTAGCCCAGGGATCGGCCGCGACGTCGTCGGCCCGAGCGGGGGCACTCGCCAGCAGCAATAACGCCAGCATGCCTGCCAGCAGACGATAGGGGGAGGTTAATTTCATGCCGGGGTACTCCTGTCCAGGGTGTTCAGCAGGTTGGCCTTGGAGATGAGCCCCAGATAGCTGCCATCCGATTCGACCACGGGCACCTGACAGGGGGCGGCGGCCACCTGGCTGATGAGTTCATTGAGAGGGGTATCCGCCAAAATGGGCTGGATGTCTGCCAGCAGCGCCTGCTCCAGGCTGCCCTTGTCACGCACCGCCTGGCTCAGCGACTCGACCGAGACGACGCCGAGGAAGCGACGGCTGCGATCCACCACATAGCCGTATTCCCGCTCCAGATCCTTGAGCTGACGCAGGGCGTTGCCCGGCCCGTCCGTGGTGTGTTTCTTGATAAGGGGTACCTGTTTGCGGCTCGCCACATCCCGGGCGCTGAATACATTGGCCAGATCCACCCCGCGAAAGAAGGCGCGCACATAGTCGTTGGCGGGTTGGTTCAGGATCTCGTCCGGGGTGCCGACTTGTACCACCTGACCGTCCTGCATGATGGCGATGCGATCGCCGATGCGCATCGCCTCGTCCAGATCGTGGGAAATAAAGACGATGGTTCTCTGCTGACTGCCCTGCAGCTTGAGTAGTTCATCCTGCATTTCTGTGCGGATCAAGGGATCCAGCGCGGAGAACGCCTCATCCATCAGCAGGATATCCGGGTCATTGGCCAGGGCTCGGGCCAGGCCGACCCGTTGTTTCATGCCGCCGGAGAGGGCATCCGGGTAGGCGTCAATCCACTGACCCAGCCCCACCTGATGCAGGGCCTGGCGGGCGCTGTGCTGGCGCTCCGCCAGCGCCACCCCGGCCAGCTCCAGGCCGAAGGCGGTGTTTTCCAGCACGCTCAAGTGGGGCATCAGGGCGAAGGACTGGAACACCATGCTGATCTTCTTGCGCCGCACCTGACGCAGCTCGCTGTCCGAGATGGCGGCTATGTCTTCACCGTCGATCAGCACCTGGCCACGGGTCGGCTCGATCAGCCGGTTGAAGAGGCGCACCAGGGTGGACTTGCCCGAGCCGGACAGCCCCATGATCACGAAGATCTCCCCCTCCTGGATGGCGAGGTTGACGTCCTGCACCCCCAGGGTCTGCCCGCTCTTTTGCAAGATGCTGGCGCGGTCGTGCCCTTTTGCCAGTAATTTGAACGCTTTTTCCGGATGTTCCCCGAAGATTTTATAGAGTGATTTGACCTCAAGCTTGACTGTCATATTGTCCTTTTTTTATGGCCGACATCTTGCTGTTTCAGCTGTCGAACGCGAACCAATTACTTTTAACACTAAACAAAAACCAACACCAAAAGAAGAACCATAAGAGTCTTGTCATAAATATATGAAAATAAGCATATGATTTTAAACGACTATTTATTGAAACAAAAATTCAACAGATGGGCGTTAATGACTATAAAAATAGGGATTTTATGATGATTACACCCAATAACTCCCTGTCTTGATGAGCAATATCAAGGGGATCAACAGATGAGCAGGTGGTGGTTAGAGCGGCGTTCTGGAGTCGGATGATTTGCCTCTTAAATCATTACAGAGCGAATTATTTTTCTGACATCAGAGAGAGGAAAAATAGAGGGTAAGGAAGAGGTCTGTCGCATCAAAAAACAGACGCAAAATGTGCAAAAAAAAGCCCCCGCAGTGCGGGGGCTTGTCAGATCCAAAACCGGCTAGCGGCGCTGCCAGGTTTCAAAACAGTAAGGATGAGGGTTCTTCTCGTCGGCGGGGTGGGATTCACTCTCGAGCCTCACCCAGTCAGCCTCATCGAAGGCCGGAAAACGGGTGTCTCCCCCCACCGCCAGATCGATCCGGGTCAGATAGAGGCGACTCGCCTGGGGCAGCAGCTGGGCATAGAGATGACCGCCACCGATCACCATCAGCTCCTCCGGAGTGTCGATCTCAGATAAGGTTGCTAACACTTCGTCGATTGATGTGAAAACCTCAACATCAGGCGCTTTAAAACCTAAATTACGACTAATAACTAAGTTTCGGCGGCCGGGCAGGGGACGACCGATGGAGTCGAAGGTCTTCCGCCCCATCAGCACCGGCTTGCCCAGGGTGACCCGTTTGAAGTGGGCGAGATCCGCGGGCAAGTGCCATGGCATCTGGTTATCCAGGCCAATCACGCGATCGTGCGCCATGGCGGCAATCATGGAAATTTTCATGGTTCAGCCTCTCACACAATCATTCATATTATGGGCCGATTACGGTACACGACCAAGGAGGGTATCGCTAGCCCAAAGCTCAATGCCCCTACAATAAAGATAGCCTTTAACCCATTCTCCACCGCCCCCTGCAGCAGCTCCATGGTCACACCCGAGATGTTGAGCTCCACCACGGCGATCATCGCCTTGAACGCATAACTGCCGGGGATCATGGGGATGATGGAGGCGACGCTGAACACGGGTCTCGGCGCCAGCAGACGGCGCGACCAGTAGACGCAGACAAAGCCCACCGTGGTGGCGGCCGCCAAGGTGGCCCACTCGATGGGCATGCCGTAGTGGATGAGCAGGGTGCGCAGGCTGTGAGCCAGAGCGCCCCCCATGGCGCAATACTTCAACATGCGTGGCGGCACGTTAAACAACATGGCAAAGCCCACCGCCGGGAAGGCCGACCAGAACGCATCCTTGGCCAGCAGCCAGAGCAGATCCATCATACCTGCCACCCCCAGATACCGGTGACCGACATGGCCAGGATAATACCGATGGCCGCGCTGATGGTAAGCAGGGTCGCCGTGCCCCAGCGCGCCAGCCCCATGTTGAAATAGCCCTTAACCATGTCGGATACCGCATTGATGAGCGGGAAGCCCGGCACCAGCAACAGAACGCTGGCCGCCATGGCGAGATAGGGTTGCTCGCCCCAGCCGAAGTAGGTGGCACTCGAGGCAATCAGGGTGGCGACGAAGCCGGTCACGGCGAAGTTGATGAGCGGGCTGTGGTGATGGCGTGCCATCAGCTGGCGCACCCGCATCGCCACCGCGGAGGCGACGAAGGTCACCAGGAAGACGGGCCAATCGCCACCGAACAGCAGGCTGAAGGCACCGCAGGAGAAGCCCACCACGGGGACCACCAGCCAGGGGTGATAGTGGAACGGCACTATGGCATCGAGCCGCTGGCGCACTTCCCGCGCACCGATCAGCTCCTTCTCCGCCAGGATGCAGAGGCGCTGCACCTCGCACACCACCTGCATGTTGATGCCTTGATCCCGCACCCGGCGGGTGGTGGTGACGCAGTGCCCCTGGTAGAGGCTGGTCAAGACGATGCCACTGGCAGAGAGCGCCAGCTCGACGCTCTCCAGCCCCAGGGCCAGGCCGAGCCGCACCGTGGTCTGCTCTATGATCCGCGCCTCGGCGCCGTATTGAGCTAGCAGCTGGCCCACCTTGACGATGATGCGGGTGATCTCTGTCTGCTGTTCCGGCGACAACACCCGTCTTGGAGTAATACTTCTCATCATTCCCTTGAGTCGTAGCAAATTAAACGTAGCGACATATTACCCTAGCCACTTTATTCCTCCATATATATCCATGCCACGAAACCGTTATCGCGTTATTTATTTCGCCACCAACCTCCATTTGCAGCAAATAACAAACAAGCCACCACGCTTATTAACAAGGTGGTGATTTGGCTTATGAAAAAAGATGAAAATATAAATAAAACGGCTAAATATTCTATTTATCCCGGCGATGGTCAGCGAGCCGGATAACATTATTTCCGGGCACGGCGCCATCCACCAGGGGGGCAGTTTCATGCTGGAGGTCATTGATCTGGCTGCGCATTGCATAGAAGGATTCATGCATCATGTTGGCAATCCGGATGCAACTGTCCAGATTGTTTTTGGCCAGCCGTCGCTGGCAGTCGATGCGAAATTGCAACCCTCGCAGTCGTCGTTGCCGCTCTGGCCCCACCTGTTCGATCAGGGCATCGATTTGCTTGTGCAGCAGTTCATCCAGCCGCTCCGGCTCGACGAGGGCCCAATGTTTGAGAGTATCGAAATCTGGCAGCTCCATACGCCCTCCTGGCCAGAGGCCTCATGTGTGACACATCCAAACTACGCTCAGCACATAATTTCACTGTCCGTAAGAAAGGTTATATAAGAGAGCGGCGATCTTGGTTCAGTCAGCGCCGAGTCACAGGAGTCCTGTTTTTGAGCCATCTGCAGGGATAAGGGCGGGTAAATAGATTTATTCGTTAAGATTCAGCCGATTATGGAAAACCCTCACATGCGGTTTTTTTTAGAAAATTTACGGACTCGTGTCGCCCTTCTTATTCCCGAATATTTGGTAAGGCGTGAATTGTTTTCATTCGGGCCATCTCTTCCTGCATCTCTGTGATGCGAGCGCGGTGCTTTAACATATCTCACTGATTATGTTATTTTATTTACCACTTTCAGCACGACAAAGAGCCGCTCATGAGCAAGGCAAGAATCGGTATCGTCACCGTCAGCGATCGCGCCAGCGCAGGCGTCTATGAGGATCTCTCCGGCAAGGCCATCATGGAGACCCTGAGCGCCTATCTGACCTCGGAGTGGGAAGCCGTCTACCGGCTCATCCCGGATGAGCAGGATCAGATTGAGGCGACCCTGATCCAGTTGGCGGATGAGGAACAGTGCAGCCTCATCGTCACCACAGGCGGCACCGGCCCGGCCAAGCGGGATGTGACCCCGGAGGCCACTGAGGCGGTGTGCGATCGCATGATGCCGGGCTTCGGTGAGCTGATGCGGGCAGAATCCCTCAAGTTCGTCCCCACCGCCATTTTGTCGCGCCAGACCGCCGGCCTGCGTGGCAGCAGCCTCATCGTCAATCTGCCGGGCAAGCCCAAGTCCATTCGCGAGTGTCTGGATGCGGTCTTCCCTGCCATCCCTTACTGCATCGATCTGATGGACGGCCCCTATCTCGAGTGCGACGAGAGCGTCATCAAGCCATTTCGCCCCAAGAAATAAGCCATCTTATCTATCCTGCATATAAAAAAGTGGCCGGGTTTCCCCGGCCACTTTTTTACTGGCTGTCACTCGTTTCCCGCCGGCTATTTTCTGCCGTAGACCTTGACCCCCGCCTTGCTGCCTTCTGAATTGCCATAGACTTCGATCTTCTTGATGCAGAGCCTGGTCCCCAGGGATTTCCAGCCCGAGTCCTGATCCCGCCCCAGATCCCGATCGAAAGAGAGTGTCTTGCTGCGATCATCGCCATAGAACACCTTGACCCTGTCCAGGGTCAGCTCCCGCTCCGCCTTCACCATGATGGACTTGACCGGCCGGCAGACGATCATGGGAATGATGGCCGGGCGATCACCGACTCCCAGCAAGAGGGTCTTGCCGAGCCGGAATTCATCGTCGGCCAGGGCTGGTGAGGCCAGGGCCCAGAGCAAGGTGGATAACAAGCCTGCGGTCAGGCCACGGCGCAGCAGAGATGAAGTTGAAAAAGAGAATGAAACGGACATGATGCCTCCCTAAAAGTGGAAGGCATCTTAATTAATCGAAGCTAAACCCAGGCTGTACTGGAGCTGAACTGGAGCTGCACCCGAGCTGAACGGGCGCAGTCCATCATGCCCAACGCTTGAAGATGAGGGAGGTATTGATGCCGCCAAAGGCAAAGTTGTTGGACATCAGGTACTCCACATCCAGCACCCGGCCGCCGCTTTGGATGTGATCCAGGGGGGCGCAGGCGGGATCCGGCTCATTCAGATTGAGGGTCGGCGCAAACCAGCCTTCTGCCATCATCTCCAGAGATAACCAGGCCTCGATGGCGCCACAGGCCCCAAGCGTATGACCGAAATAGCTCTTGAGGGAAGAGATGGGGGTCTTGTCGCCAAACAGGGCCGCGGTGGCATGGCTCTCGGCGATATCGCCGCGCTCGGTGGCCGTGCCGTGGGCGCTGATGTAGCCGATATCCTTGGGCGCAAGGCCCGCATCCGCCAGCGCCAGTGCCATGCAGAGCTGCATCGTCTCCTGCTGGGGCTGGGTCACATGGGCCGCATCGCAGTTGGTGGCAAAGCCCACCAGTTCGGCGAAGATGTGGGCCCCGCGCGCTCTGGCGTGCTCCAGCTCCTCCAGGATCAGGGTCCCCGCCCCTTCCCCTATCACCAGCCCATCCCGCGCCTTGTCAAAGGGTCTGGGGGTGAGCGCCGGGCTGTCGTTCATCTGGCTGGTGGCAAACAGGGTGTCGAACACCACGGCCTCGGACGGGCACAGCTCCTCCGCGCCCCCCGCCACCATCAGATCCTGATAGCCGTGCTTGATCGCCTCATAGGCGTAGCCTATGCCCTGGCTGCCCGAGGTGCAGGCGCTGGAGGTGGGAATGACCCGGCCGCGCAGGCCGAAGAAGAGCCCGGTGTTGACCGCCGCCGTGTGGGGCATCATCTGCACATAGGTAGTGGCCGTGATGCTGGCGGTGGTCTTGTCGTTGAGCATGGCGCCAAAGGCGCTGATGGGATCCGTGCTGCCGGTGGAGGAACCATAGGCGATGCCGGTGCGCCCGCCGGTCAGTACCGGATGGTCGATGAGCCCGGCCTGGGTCAGGGCCAATTCGGTCGCCACGGTCGCCAACTGGGAGACCCGCCCCATGGCCCGGGTCTTCTTGCGTGGATAGCGGGCCGGTAGGGTAAAGTCCATGATGGGGGCCGCCAGCCGGGTGTTGAGCCCCTCATAGACGGCCCATTCCGGCATCTCGCGCACGGCGTTGTGCTCGCCCTTGAGACGGGGCCCCACGCTCTGCCAGTCATTGCCAAAGGCGGTCACCCCGGCCATGCCGGTGACGACGACACGCTTCATGCTGCTCTCCCTTCCTGCTGTTCCAGATGGTTCACTGGTTTCATGAGTCCACTCATATCAGGCCCCCGTTGATTGAAATCACCTGACGGGTGACATAGCCCGCGATATCCGACATCAGGTAGGAGACCAGGCCCGCGACCTCGTCGGCCTGCCCCATCCGCTTTAAGGGGATCATCTTCAGCGCCTCGGCCTCTACCTCGGCATTGACCATGCCGGTGTCGATGAGGCCGGGGGCCACGCAGTTCACCGTGATCTTGCGCTTGGCCAGCTCCAGCGCCAGGGCCTTGCTGGCCCCTATGATACCCGCCTTGGCGGCGCTGTAATTGACCTGCCCCCGGTTCCCCATGATGCCGGAGACGGATGACAGGGTGACAATGCGACCGCCCCGGCGCAGCCCTATCATGGGCATGATGCAGGGCTTGAGCAGGTTGTAGAAGCCGTCCAGGTTGGTGTGCAGCACCCCGTCCCAATCCTCGTCGGTCAGGGCCGGGAAGGCGCCATCACGGATGACGCCGGCATTGCTGACCACGCCGTAGTAGGCGCCATGGGCCTCGATGTCGGCCTCCAGGCGGCTGCGGCACTGCTCCCGGTCCGAAATATCGAACTGGATGAGGCGCCCCTGGCCCCCCGCCGCCGCCAGATCCCTCAGGGTACCCTCGGCCCCTTCCCGATCGCCGTGATAGTGCACCACGATATCAAAGCCATCGGCGGCCAGCTTCAGGGCGATGGCGCGACCTATGCCCTTGCTGGCACCTGTCACCAGTACGGTGGAATTCATCCTCACTCCCTCTCCAAAAATCAGACAATTCGACTACTGAGTGAAACAAAAGCAGTCAAAACGACAATTAAAACGTTAACCAAGCAGTGCCGACAACTCTTCATCGCTCGGCAGATAGGTGCTGAGCCTGGCCTCGGCGCAGGGCAGATCGCCGCGCAGGATCCGGCATTCGAAACTGGCCATGCCGTTATCTTCCAGCAGGCATTCGGCCTCGATGACGAGCCGCTCGCCGGCTTCGAAGCTGGGCACCTGGCTCTGATACTGACGGCTGCCGAGCAGCATGCCGATGCGCACCGGCTCCCCTCGCTCCCGGCCCCGCATACCGGCCCAGGCGGCTATGGTCTGGGCCATCAGCTCCAGTCCGACCCAGGCGGGCAGCCTGCCCTGCTCGTCCAGCAGCAGGTCGTGACGCGCACCGACCCGGGTCTCGCAGCGTACCCGGGCGCCCTGATAGTCGAGCAGCTTGTCCAGCAGCAGCATGGGCGCCTGATGGGGCAACAGTTCCGCAATGGTGATGTCGTTCATAACGCTTTCCCCTGATGATCCTGGCCGCTGCGCCCCAGCAGCAGACTGACGTTATTGCCGCCGAAGGCAAAGGAGTTCGACAACACCCGGGCGAGGGGCTTGCCTATCTCGGCAGCAGAGGCCGGTTGCACCAGCGCTATGGGCGCCAGCGCCGGGTCCTGCACGCCGCCCTGATGCGGGGGGGTCAGTACCTGCTCCATCAGCAGGCAGCAGAGCGCCGCCTCTATGGCCCCCGCCGCCCCCAGGGTATGACCGGTCAGCATCTTGGTGGAGCTACAAGGCGCCGTGCTCTCGTCGCCATACAAGCGGGCCAGGGCCTTGCTCTCCATCTCGTCATTGAGCCGGGTCGCGGTGCCGTGCAGGTTGATGTAATCAATATCCACGGCTTCCAAACCTGTCTGTTGCAGCGCCATGCGCATGGCGGCCTCGGCTCCGATCCCGTCTGGATGGGGGGCGGAAATGTGCCAGGCATCGGAGGACTCTCCGGCGCCGAGCAGGGCGAGGCTCGCGGGCTCCCGGGTCAGCAGGAAGAGGGCTGCCCCCTCCCCTATATTGATGCCGCGCCGATCGCTCCCGAAGGGGTGGCAGAGATCCGTGCTCAGGGACTCCAGGCTGTCGAAGCCGTTGAGGGTCAGCCCGCACAGACTGTCGACCCCACCGACGATAACCGCATCCGCCAGGCTACTCATCAACAGCCGCTGACCGCTGATAAAGGCGCGGGCACTCGATGAGCAGGCGGTGGAGAGGGTATAGGCAGGCCCTGTGAGGGCCAGATATCGCGCCAGAAACTCACTCGGCGAGCCCAGCTCCTGCTGGCGATAGTCAAACCCGGCTGGCAGCGGCTGACCGGCTTGCGCCGTTGCAACGGCGGCCTCGGCCTCGGCAATGCCCGAGGTGCTGGTGCCGAGCACGATGGCGATGCGATCCGCGCCGAACCGGCTCTTGAGCTCATCGAGGGCGGGCTGGATCTGGGCCAGTGCCGCCAGCAGCAGGCGGTTGTTGTGCGACTCATAGGGGGCCAGGGCCGCCGGTATCGTTGGCAATTCAGCGCGCACCCGGCCAACCGGGGTGAGCCGGCCATCGCTCAGCTCAGCTTGTTCACGGTCAAGCGGCGTCACGCCAGAGCTGTGCCAGGCGCTTAGTGCCGCAGACACGGCCGCCTTGCCCTCCCCCAAGGCACAAATCAGGCCATAGTCCCGGATATAACAAGGGGTCACTGGGGAAGCGCTGTTTGTTTTCACACTCATGGTGCCAGCTTCTCCATCTGCAACTGGTAGTCGAAGGCGTGCTGAATGAGTTGCACCGGCTCGCGCTCCCCGTCGACCTGCCGGTAGTGGATCTCGCTCACCAGCTTGCCATCGGGATCGGTCAGGCGCCGCACCATGCCCTCGTCTGCCAGGTGCCAGCCCTCCGGCAGCCTGGCTTGCCAGGTGGCGATGGGCCAGTAGCTCAGCATCACGTCGGCGAGCACCTGGGCCACCGGGGGCAGCGCCGCCCCGCCCAGCAGGTTGGAGAGCTGCTCGGTGCGAATGACCTCCCCCTCATAGCTCACCCGAAACAGCCGGATCCCGCTCGGGGTCAGCCCCACCAGGGTCAGCTTGTGGCCATCGGCCTCCAGCACGGTGAGCAGCTGATGCTCCCCCCCCTTGCTGTGGGCACTGAGCAGTTGCTGGCGATAGAGGGGCTGAGCTCGCTCCGGGGGCGGCAGCAGCAGGCTGGTGGCCGGGGTCAGGTAGGCGCGATTCTCGGGCGCAGGGGCACTGGCGCAGGCGCCGAGCAAGGCGGTGAGCAACATGGTCAGAAACAGCTTCATCATGGCTCCAAGAGAGCTTGAGTGGATAAGGGTCATGGGATCATCGCCTGTCCAGTACCAGGGGAGAGAGCAGGAAAGCGATAAAGATGCCGCCGCTCAGCACCAGACCGAAACCCGCGATGGCGGAGGTGTGGCTCAGGGCCAACAGACCGAATGAGAGCTGGGTGGTCAGGTTGGCGAGCAGGATGGCGAACATGGTCGAGCGTTGGCGCATAGGATCCCCGCCGCTATAGGCGAAGAAGAGGCTGTAGTCGATGCCGATGCCGAAGATGAGGCTCATGGCCAGCACCCCGAACAGGGTGAGCGGCTGGCCGCAGGCGGCGAGCAGGGCAAGGCCCGCCCCCAGGGAGAATCCGCTGATCATCAGGATGCGCGCACCCTTGCGCCAACCGAAGCGAGCCCAGAGCAGCAGCCCCACCAAGGCGATCGCCACAGCCAGCAGTTCGGTCAGCTTGACCCTGTAGTGGGCAAACAGCTCGCTCCACTGGTTGCGCGGATCCTGCCAGAAGACTCCCTCCTGCCCCTCGGCCAGGGCCGCCACCACGGCCGCATCCGTCACTCCGTTGACCGGCAGCCAGAGCGCGACCCGGCCATCTGGCAAACCGTGCCACAGCAGGCGACTGCCCTCGCTGACCGGGCTAGCCAGCCAGTGCTCCGGAGTCAGGGGATGCCAGGGTCTGGGCTCGGCCTTGACCGGCACCCCGGCCTGGTTGAGCCGCGCCACCACCTCGGGCAAGAGGTTCGTGAGAGCGGCGTGATCCGCCTGCTGCTGCGCCAGGGAGGGCAACCACTGGGCCAGCGAGACGAACCCCGTCAGCTGACCCTGCGCCTTGGCCTCGGCCAGCTTGCGACTCATGGCTTCGAGGCGCTGCAGGGCGGTTTCCCCATCGGCCGCCGTCACCAGGAAGCCGGTCATGCCCCCCTGCTGGCCGGTCAGGCGCTGGATCTGCCGCTCCTGGGCCTGCAGTTCGGTGGGCAGCGGCTGCAACCTGGCTATGTCGTCATCGACTTCCAGCCGGCTCAATCCCGCCCCTATCAGGGTCAGGCAGAGCAGGGGTACGCCCCAGCGCAAGGCAGGCCACTCGCGCCACCACTTGAGCCAGAGCGCCATCGGCACCAGCACGCGGGCCTCCCGCTGGGGCAAGTCACCGAGCCAGAGCGGGAACAGGCAGAGCACGGTAATGAACGAGGCCGTCAGCCCCACCAGGGCGCACAGGGCCATCTGCTGCAAGCCGGGGAAGGGGGCAAGCCAGAGCAGGCCATAGCCGACCAGGGTGGCGAACAGCGCCATCGAGAGGCTGGGCAGCAGGCGGGCGCGGGTCTGGTGAGGACTCTCCTGCAAACCATGCAGGCGCCGCTCGGTCAGGAAGTGGATGCCGTAATCTATGATGCCGACCAGGCTGGAGCTGATCACCAGGGTGAACATGTGCACCTCGCCAAACCAGAGCAGCACGGCCAGCACTCCCCAGGCGAGGCCGATGGCGATGGGCAGCAGGGAGATCCAGAGCGCCCGATACGAGCGAAACGCCAGCCACATCAGCAGCAAGACTCCGATCGTTGAGCCGAGCCCTATGGTGGAGATGTCCTCCTGGGCCAGCTCGCTGGCATGCTGGCTGTAGAAGAGAGTGCCACGGCGCAGCAGCTCCACACCAGGGAACTGGGCCTTGAGACTCTGCTCCGCCTCGTTGAGGTGGCTCAGCAACTCGGTATTGCGCGCGAGATCGAAGGCCGACAGATCCAGCTCGGCGCGCAGCAGGAACCACTGCCGCCCCCCTTCGTCCTGACTCATCAGCCAGCCATGGTCGAGACGCATTGTGCTGGTCATCTGACCCTGCACCCCGGCTCGGGTCAGCAGCAGGGGATCGGCTTGCCACTCGGTGCGGGAAACCCCGCCGAAGGGGCTGTAGATCTGGCCGAGCACCCACTGGCTCCAGGCCTCAGGGCCGGCGGCCAGACGGGCACGGCTGCCCTCATCGAGGCGCTGCCAGCCATAGTCATAGATGAAGCCTTGCCAGGCGGAAGCAAGCTCAGGTTGATTGGCGCGCACCGCACTGAGTTCGGGCAAGGCGTTCAGGGTCTTGGCCCACTCTTGCGCCGCGGCGCGGCCGTCCTGGCCCGCCGGCAGGCTCAGCATCCAGACCAGCTGCTTGTCGATCTGGCGCAGCAGGCCTTCACGCAGGGCCGGATCCAGTGCGGATCGCTCCTCGTGGGGCAGCAAGTCCATCAGGCTGGTGTTGATGCGGCTATGGGAGAGTTGCCAGCCGAGCAGCGCCAACGCCAGCGCGCTGAACAGCAGCCAGAGCCAGGAGAGCCGACGCCAGGTCAGCTCGCTCCAGCCCCGGACAGAGGATGCGCGTTCAGCAGCAGGTGTGGCTGGGTATTCAGGGTGCAAAATGGGCCTGCTCCTCGGCAGAGAGGGGTAGCGCCACCTTCTGCCAGTCAGAGAAGTGAATGCGGGTTTCATCCCCCTGCCGATCTGCGATCACCAGCCGGTCCAGCTGCTTGCCACCGCTCAGGGTGAGGCTCGCAAACACCTTGTTCAGGGGCGCCGCCAACGGCGTCAGCACCAGGGTCCAGCCCTGCTCGGTGGAGTGGAAATCGAGGGCGAAGTAGCGGGCCAGCGCCTGCTCGTCCGAACCGAACAGGGCCAGCATCATGCTGCTGAATTCCAGCAGCTGGGGATTGTCGATCACCTGAACCGACCCCTGCCCCACCTGCTGACTCATGCGCTGGGCGGTCAGGCTCAGGGCCAGTTCGAAGGGCTGCTGCTGATGCCACCAGAGCCCCTGGCCTCGCACCAGCAGCAGCTCGCCGCTGGACTTCAGTGGCTGGGCCAACCCGGCCACCTGTTTCTCCTGCTCGAAGCGGGCACGTTGGGCGGGCTCCGCACTCAACAGCTCGCGCACCTCTGCCTGGGTCATCGCGGGGGCCTGGGTCATGGGGGTGGCCAGGACCATCCCAGGTAACAGCAACAACAGGCAGGCACAGAGCCTGCCTCCCATGCCCTTCATCAAGCGCCGTCTCATTCATCGACTCCCAGTTTGTCGAGCAAGACCCTCGGGGACGCGAGGCACATCTCGCCGCTCTCCTTGTTCACCGCCACCTGGATGCTGTAACCCTTGCTGGTGCGCACGCCGCTCTTCGCATCGAACAGCTGGTACTCGATCTTGAGACGGTTCTGGTACTCGCACAGCCGCGCCTCGACCCGCACCTTCTGGCCAAAACGCAGGGGCGCCATGTACTTGAGGCGCAAGTCTATGATGGGCCAGTGATAGCCGGAGGCTTCCATCTGGGGGTAGTTGTAATCGATAGTCTCGAGCAGGGCGCAGCGGGCCAGCTCTATGTAGCGCACGTAGTGGCCATGCCAGGCCACCGCCATCATGTCCACATCGTGGAACGGGATCTCCACCTCGATACTGTGGCTGATCATCCAGGGTTCATGCTGCATAAGGGCTCTCCATCGGGCCATGCCAGGCCACCGCCATCATGTCCACATCGTGAAACGGGATCTCCACCTCGATGCTGTGGCTGATCATCCAGGGTTCACTCTGCATGTGAGGTTTCCTTGTAGAGATCGTAATGACGGGCCTGCAGCCGGACTATCAGGGCCCTGAGCTCCTGTTCGAGGGGCCTGTCTTCCACCAGGGCCGGGTGATCTTCCCTCACCGCCAGCACCATGTCGCGCAAGGGTTCGCTCAGCTCCTCCAGAGCACATTGTTGCAGGCCGAGGCGCAGCTCGACCCCCTGCACCGCCGCCAGCAGGCAGGCTGCCCCCACCTGTTCGGTCAGGGTCAGCACCCGCAGCGTATCCCGCGCCGCTATGGTGCCCATGCTCACCTTGTCCTGGTTGTGGCACTCGGTGGAGCGGGAGAAGACGCTGGCGGGCATGGTCAGCTTGAGCGCCTCTGCGGTCCAGGCGGAGACGCCGATCTGTACCGCCTTGAAGCCGTGATTGATCATGCGCCGCTCGCCGCTGGCACCGGACAGGTTGCTCGGCAGGCCGCCGTTGAACTTGCCGTCCACCAGCTGGGCCAGCTGGCGATCGAGCAAATCGGCGAGGTTTGCCACCGCCGCCTTCATGCTGTCCATGGCCATGGCGATATGACCGCCGTAGAAGTGGCCACCGTGCATCACGTGTTCGAAGTCGCCGTCGATCAGCGGGTTGTCATTGGCACTGTTGAGCTCGTTTTCGATAAGCTGGCGCCACCAGGGCAGGCTGTCGGCCACCACGCCGATGACATGGGGGGCACAGCGCAGGGAATATCTGTCCTGCAGGCGATCGCTATGGCGCGGCAGCTCGCCGCTTTGCAGATCCGAGCGCAGCCAGGCGGCGATGTTCTGCATGCCGGGGTGTGGCTTGGCCGCGAATAGTCGCTCATCGAAGTGGAATGCGTTGCCCTCCATGGCGACGCTGACCAGGGCGGTGATCCGGGTCGCCAGCTGCATCAGGTAATCGGTGCGGGCATAGGCGAGGCAGGCAAGGGCCGTCATCACTGAGGTGCCGTTCATCAGGGCCAGCCCCTCTTTCGGGCGCAGCCGCAGGGGCGCTACTCCCAATTCGGCATAGACGTCAGCTGTGCTCGCGAGCTGGCCGTCCCGATAGAGCTCACGCTCTCCCACCAGCACGGCGGCCACGTAGGAGAGCGGGGTGAGATCGCCGCTGGCTCCGACCGAACCTTCCTGTGGAATGCGCGGGATCAGATCCTGCTCCAGCAGCCAGCAAAGCCGCTCCAAGAGTGCCGGACTGACCCCGGACACGCCCTGTGCCAGGGAGCAGAGGCGGGTGGCCAGCACGGCGCGCCCGGCGGCCACATCGAGGTTATCTCCCAGGCCACAGCCGTGGAAGCGGGTCAGGTGCAGAGGCAGCTCGGCCACCAGAGCGGGAGGCACGGCCCGGGTCACGGAATCCCCGTAGCCCGTGGTCACCCCGTAAATAACCCCTTCTTCGGCCAGCAGGCGATCGAGAAAATCGGCGCCGCGCTGGATGCGGGCCATAAAGGCGGGATCCGGGTTGAGCACGGGTCTGGCGCGCGCCTCGGCCAGGGCCACCACCTGCTCTATGGTGAGCCTGTCTGCGCCGAAGGTAACCTGGGAAGAAGGAGTATCACTGTTCATCATGAGTTAGCTGCCAAAAATCGA
Organism: Aeromonas lusitana; assembly: GCF_002812985.1. GTDB lineage: Bacteria > Pseudomonadota > Gammaproteobacteria > Enterobacterales > Aeromonadaceae > Aeromonas > Aeromonas lusitana. The sequence continues at coordinate 16,031 of NZ_PGCP01000033.1, read as the reverse complement.
AGAAATTGAACCAGTCCAGCGGCGCGCGCAGGCAGTGGTGCTGCAAACGGTCGGCATAGGCCTGCACCCAGTGGCGCAAGGCCGCCTCCCGCTCGGCGCGGGGCAGCAGCAGCCGCTCGGCGAAGGGCTCGAAGTGGACCCGAAAACGCCCCTGCTCCTTGAGGCCGAACATCAGATAGACGGGGCAGGCCAAGACGCTCGCCAGGGCGAAAGGCCCCAGTGGGAAGGGCGCTGGCGCGCCGAGGAAATCGGCCCAGACTACCCGTTTCTCCCGGGTCACCGAGGTGCGATCCCCGACGATCACCACCCACTCCCCCGCGTCTATCTTCTCCTTGAGCAGGATGGCGGTGTCCGCCCCCATCTCCTGCACCTGGATGAGATTGATGTTGGAATCCGGATTGACCTGCTTGAGCAGGGCATTGAAGCGGGCCGCGTGGCGGGTGAACACCAGGGCATTGATGCGCACCTGACCGCCCCGGGTGCCGAGCGCCCGGCACAGCTCCAGATCGCCGAGATGGGAGCCAAGCAGCAGCAGGCCACGGCCGCTGGCCAGAGCCGCCTCGTGGTGCTCGCGCCCCACCAGCTCGATGTCGGAGAGCGGGATGTCACCGCGCCAGCCCGCCAACTTGTCCAGCGCCGCCTCGCCAAAGCGCAGGAAGTGCCGAAAGCTAGTCCTCGGACCGGCAGGCAAGGTCACCCCCTGTTCGGCGGCGAAGGCGTCTAGCCGCGCCAGGTACTGCTCGGAGGCCGCCCGTTGGCGGCGCCCGGTCAGCCAGAAGTAACCGATGACGGGGTAGAGCAGCGCCTTGAAACCCGCCCGCCCCAGCAGCCGATAACTGGCCAGCATGACTTGCAGGCCGAGCAAGGAGCCTCGCTCAGGGGTGCGCGACCAGTGCTGCTTGCCCTGCTGCCAGAGCCGAGCCGGCAAGCCAATCAGCTTGCGGCCCAGATCCCACAGCAGGCGGCATACCAGCCGAGTGTGCATCCAGGAGATGTCCACATTGTCCTGCCAGAGGCGAAAATGGGAGCTGCCGTCCTCCGGGTAGATGACCCGGGTCGGCACGAAGCGCATGGGCACATCGCGCCAATAAAGCCGCACCATCACCTCGGTATCGAAATCCATCCGCCGGCCGAGGCGCACCTCATCCAGCAGGGCGCAGCTCGCCGCCAGGGGGTAGACCCGAAAGCCGCACATGCTGTCCTTGATGGCGAAGGAGAGCGTCTCTATCCAGACCCAGACATGAGTGATGTAGCGGCCATAGAGACGCCCCTTGGGCACGGAATCGTCGTAGAGGGGTTGCCCCGAGACGAGGGCATCTGGCTGACGCTCGGCCTCGGCCAGCAGGCGCGGTACGTCGGACAAGTCGTGCTGGCCGTCCGCGTCTATCTGCACCCCGTGACTGAACCCCTGGGCCAGGGCGGCCTTGAGCCCGGTGGTCACGGCGGCGCCCTTGCCGAGATTCTGGGGGTGGCGCAGCAGGGTGAGCCAGGCCTTGTTGGTCTCTGCCAGGGCATCCAGGACCGCGGCGGCCCCGGGCTCGCTGCCATCGTCTACCAGCAGGCAAGGCAGCCCCAGGGGCTGCAGCTCGGCCAGCACCCCGGCCAGCGGCGCCGAGTGGTTGTAACAGGGGATGATGAGGCAGGGATTCAGGGACATAGCCGCACCCGACCGCTGCTGGCATGCTCGTCCCCGAGCCGGTAACTGAACAGCAGCTGGCCCTTGTCCGCCAGCCAGTTCAGGTGCAGCTCGCACTCCTGGCCCGGTCGCAGGGGCCGCTGGAACTTGAGCTGGCTCATGCCAGCGAACTCGCCCACCAGGCCCGGCAACTGGCGGCCATAGTGCATGGCCCAGTGCACCTGAGTCACCCCGGGCAATAAGGGTGCACCGGGGAAATGGCCACTAAACCAGGGCAAGCCGGGATCCAGGCGCAGGCTCAGCACCAGCACATCTCCCTGCCAATGCTGATCGAGCAGTGTGGGAAGTCCGCTGGTCTGCATAGCACCGACACCTGAGGGACTCATCTGCCAATAAGCGGATTCTGTGGAATTAATATCTATGGAAACCTCGTTAAATAGTGCCTTCAACTGCCCCCAGGGGCGTTTCCCCTGGCTGTTGAGGGGTAACTCGGCCAGCAAGCGCAGCCGGCGCGGCAAGGCAACCGGCTCGAGCCAGGCTCTCAGCTGCTCGCGCAGGGCGATAAGAAAACGGCCCTGCCCCGACGCCTGCCACTGGGTATGCCCCGCGTCGGTCAATACCAGCACGGCGCCAAGCTGTTGCCGGGCTCCGACCGTCAGAGGCAACACGGCGGCTGCCGCCACCCAGGGCAGGGCCTGCAGCCGCGCCTCCACCTCATCAAGAGAGATCCGCTTCTCTTCAATCTTGACCACCCGATCCCCGCGCCCCAGCAGATGGAAACCGGACTTGCACAGGCGGATACGATCTGCGCAGAGCAGAGGCTTGTCATCAGGCAGGTAGGGGGAGCTCAGCAGCAGCTGATCGTCTTCCCCCAGCGCTATCTCTAGGCCCGGCATGGGTTGCCAGGGGGTGTCAGCTTGCGGGCTCTGACGCCAGCCGATGCCGCCGGTCTCGCTGCTGCCAAACACCTCCACCGGCAACTGGCCAAACAGCCGCTCGCTCTGGTGCGCATCCGCCAGCGCCAAGGGGCCGCCGGAAGAGACGATCAGGGTACAGCCTTGGGCTGCGATCTCGGGATCGAGCCGACCGAGGAAGGCGGGGGAAGCGATCAGCGCCCATCGACCAGGTTGGTGCTGCAACTGCTCGGGATAGAGGGTCAAAGTACGGGCGAAGGGCACTCGCAACATCAGAGGTAACAAGATGCGAAACAGCAGACCATAGATGTGCTGATGGCTGACGCTCGCCAGCAGGCGAGCCCCGGCGAGCCGCTCACCCCAGAGGGTGATCAGCACCCTCAGCTCGGCGTCGAGCTGATGCCACGCCTTGGGAATTGCCTTGGGCTCACCGGTGGATCCCGAAGTGAACAGGGTCAACTGCAGTGCGCCGGGGGCTGGCCAGCGCTGGCCGTTTTCCTCGGTGCTTGCCGCCAGCGGCAGTTGCAACCAGGGGCGACCAAGCTCCCCCAGCACCTCACTGTCGGTCAGGATACCGTCGAAATCGCCACTCTGCTCGGCCAGGGCGGCCGGGCGCTGATGGCCGGGCAGAATGGCCTCCCGCCCCGTCAGGGCGCAGGCGAGCAACGCCTGTGCAAACAGCAGGCTGTCTTCGAAGCAGAGCGCCCAGCGCCGGGCCGGCAGTAGCATCAATCGGTCGGCCAGCGCCTCGGCACCAAAGCGAAGGGTGCCGAACGTAGCGTCCCCCTGGGGGCCAAAGGCCACCGGCTCGTCGTCGGCTCGCTCCCAGATGGTGGCAAGCAGGTCCGTTGGCGCCTTCATGATGCAAAACGCCGTTTAACCCGGCGGCGCACCAGATACTCGCCCCCCATCAAAAGGCCCATCAGCAGGTAGCTGACCAAGCCGTTATAGAGACTCCAGAGCGCGAGATCCCCGTGCCAGATGGTGGCGGCAGCCAGGCTGCCGTTGAGCACGAAAAAGCCGCACCAGACCTGGGTCACGGTGCGGGTGTAGCGTACCCCGGCGGGGGGCAGCTCAGGATCGGTCAGGCGAGCGAGGCGCTCCACCAGGCTCATGGACTGGGTCAGGCTCCAGCCAAACAGACAAAGCAGCGCCAGCGAAACGGCAAGGGGGTAATAGAGCAGCCAATGCTGGGCCGAGAAGAGGGCGCTCAGGCCTGTCAGCAGCAGACCGACGCAGGCCAGCAGGCGGCCGAGCAGCAGCCATTCGCGCACCGGAGCAACCCCTGGCAAGAGGCGCAGGGCGAAGGTCACCAGCAGTATGACCAGCAAAGCTGAGCCACCCCAATGGGTCAATCCCCAGTACACGGCAAGGGGATAGAGCAGCAACAGGCCGCCCGCCAGCAGGGAGAGGAGTCGCATCATGACAACAGATCAGGCATGGTTCATCAGACGATCGACCGCCTCGACCACGTCTGCGACGCTGCGCACCGACTTGAACTCCTCGGGTTTGATCTTCTTGCCAGTGAGTTTTTGCAGGTGCACCACCAGATCGATGGCATCTATGCTGTCGAGCTCCAGATCCTGATAGAGCTGGGCATCCAGGGTAACGGCGTCTTCATCCACCTCGAACAGCTCGACCAGAGTCGCCTTCACCTTGGTAAAAATGTCGTCTTTGTTCATCACGATATCTCCTCGATGGCGGGATCAGGCCTGGGACTGGATCAGGGCAGCCAGGGCCTCGACACTGGCGAAGTGACGACGGGTGTTCTCGTCATCGGCGGAGAGCACTATGCCGTAGCGACCCTTGATGGCGAGCCCCAGCTCCAGTGCATCGATGGAGTCCAGACCCAGACCATCGCCAAACAGGGGAGCCTTAGCGTCTATGTCGTCCGGGGTCAGGCCTTCCAGATTCAGGCTGTCGATGATGAGTTGTTTTATCTCTTGTTGCAGGTCTTGCATTGCTCTTCCATAGGCTGTCATGGGGTCCCGGGTTGCAGGACCCGGGTAAGAAACCGGGTTAACTGGCGGGCGGCCAGTGCGCTGCCCTGTTCGCCATCGATCAGCTCGGCCGGGGTGATCTGCGGCAAAAATTCCAGGGTGAAGCAGGGCTTGTTCTTCGGAGTTTGGAACCATTTATCCTGCTTGGTGAGGAAGCGCTCGCTGCAGTGAATGCGCACGGGCTGCAGCGGCACCTGACCACGCAGCGCGAGCTGGGCCGCCCCTCGCTGCAACCGGACTGGCTCGCCCGGGGTGGTGCGGGTGCCTTCCGGAAAGACCAGCAGCAGGCCCCCCTGGCGTACCCGCTCGATGCAGCGCGGCAGCAGTTGCTGCGCGTCCCCATTGGGAATGTAGTCGGCGGCGCGCACCACGCCACCGAGAAAAAGATTATGCCATAAAGCCCGCTTGACGATGCAATCGCACACCGGCAGCTCGGCGGCCAGGATCACATAGTCGAGCAGGCTCGGATGGTTGGCCACCACCAGGGCGCCGCGCAGGGAGGGCGGCATGCCGCTCACCCGATAGTCGAGCACCCCCAGCCCCTTCAGCATGCCCATAAACAGCCGAAAACTCTGCTTGATGCTGGCCTGCGCCAGGATGCGACGTCGCTCCCCCCGCAGGCAGATCGCCAGCAGCGGAAACCAGCAGAGGCTCAGCAGCAAACCGCCAAGGCCAAACAGGGCAAAGCCGAGGGCGGTGCCGAGCAGCCGCCAGAGCCGATTCAGCGCCGCCGCCATGACCACTCCTGACGTCCGTCGCCCAGCAGGCAGGTCGATTGCCGCAACAGGTGCGCTCGCCAGAATGCCAGGGGCTGTGGCAACTCGGGAGAGTGGGACAAGACCCCCTGCCCCTCGCAGTGCCAGCGCTCGCCCTGCACAATCATTTCATTGCCGAGCACCAGCGCCAGCGCATAAGGGGGCGTGGCAGAGAGCCAGGGATGATGAAAGGCCGGGATCTCCCCTTCAAACGCCACCAGCAGCACCCGTTTATAACCGGCATGCAGGTTGGCGACAGCCTCGGTCACTCCCGCCATCAGGCTTCCCTCTCCTGCCGCGAGGGAACTTATGGGCAACGCAGCCTTGCCCTGGATGGAGCAGAGCCCGGCCGCCGTGTTGTGCACCGACATGGAGAAATCCGTGGGAGAAAGCGGTTTGCCCGCCGCCAAGCCCTGCAGCAGCGTCATGGAGCGCGCCAGCTCGCCGTGGCGGCTGACGAAGATGGCGTTGTCGATGGGATGGCGGGCCAGCATCTCCAGACCGAGCTGCACCGCGAGGCGGGCACCGGCACTGAGGCGGCGGGCCATCATCATGGGGATCAGGGGAGTGGCAGGCAAGGGCTGAGCAGCCTCGGGCCACTGCACCGCGTTGGCCCATAGCTGCCATTGACTGACTTGCTCCAGTCCAGGAGAGAGCGCCTGCGTATCAAGAAGTGAAAATGAGAGCATGATAGCGGCGTCTGTCCTTTTGGGGCACTAGGGGTGATAGGAATAATAAACGCTTTGCTCAATATGGGCATGACAAAGTCGTGTTGAAATAACAGCCAATGCATAGCGGCTATTAATTCAAAGACATCATATCATTATCTATCAGAAAATATAAACGACCAAACATGCACCCATAGTAGTGGGCCATATTTTATTGAAAATGACCAAATAATGGTGTCTCATTGCTCCATTTCATAAAACATATATCGGGGTAAAATAATGAATTTGATCACAAAATCGGGTTTGGTACTCGGCTCACTCCTGCTCGCCGCCTGCTCTACCAGCAAGCCAGTACAAAACCTGCCAGCCAATCCGGTGAATTTCACCTTGACCGAAGAGCAGGTGGGTAATGCCATCATCAATGGCGGCATCAGCAAGGGCTGGGTGATGAAAAAAGAGCAGACTGGCGTTATTCGCGGTCAGTTGAACGTGCGCAAACATCAGGCCGTGATCAATATTCCGTATACTGCTCATGATTATTCCATCAATTATGTCAGCAGCATCAATCTGGATGACAATGGCAAGGGATCCATCCACCGTAGTTATAATCGCTGGATCCTGGGTTTGAATCAGGCCATCCAGACCGAGCTGGTCCGCGCCAGCACCAAATAAAGAGACGGGATCCCCATTGAAACACTATCAGTGTGAACAATATAACGCCCTCGATGCCATCGGCCAGGCCCAGCGTATCGCCTTCGCCCCCATGCTGTTTCAGGCGAGCTGGTGTCTGCGCGAAACCGGGGTGCTCGCCTACCTGGAAAGCCGGGGCAAAGCTGGCGCCACCACGGCCGAGATAGCCCGCCATTGCGAGCTCAGCGAATACGCGGTGTCTGTGCTGCTGGACATGGGCCTCGGCGGCGGGGTCTGCCATCTGGCCGGGGAGCAGTATGTGCTCGGCAAGGTGGGTAAATACCTGCAAAACGACCCCATGACCCGGGTCAACATGGATTTTACCCAGCACGTTTGCTACCAGCCTCTGGCCCACCTGCTGGGCGCCATTCGCGAGGGCAAGCCAGAGGGGCTCAAGGTATTCAACCCGGACTGGGAGACCATCTACCCTCACCTGGACAAGCTGCCGGAGCCCGCCCGTGCCAGCTGGTTTGCCTTCGATCACTTCTATTCTGACTGGGCTTTCCAACAGGCGCAGGATCATGTGCTGAGTTATGAGCCTCGCAGCCTATATGATGTGGGTGGCAACACAGGCAAGTGGGCCATCTCCTGTGCGACCCGGGATCCCGCACTTCAAGTCACCATTTTGGATCTGCCCGAGCAGATCGCCCTGGCACAACCCAGAATTGACGCAGCCGGACTGACGGAGCGGGTTCATGGTCACGGGGTCAACATGCTGGAGGCCGACGGTCATCTGCCGGGGGAGGCAGACATCTGGTGGATGAGCCAGTTCCTCGACTGCTTCAGTCACGAGCAGATAGTCGCCATCCTCAAGCGCATTCGCCGGCACATGAAGCCGGGCGCCCGGGTCTGCATCCTGGAGCTGTTCTGGGACAGGCAGAGCTTCGAGGCGGCGAGCTTCAGCCTCAATGCTACCTCCCTCTATTTCACCGCCATCGCCAATGGGGACAGCCGTTTCTATCACTCCAAGCAGATGTACCAGTGCTTGCGAGAAGCGGGTTTTCATGTGGAAGCGGAGCACGAGATCCCAGGACCGGGCCATACCCTGCTGGTTGCCCAGCCACTGCCGACGCGGCCATAATGGCCCATCGACATGGATGGCATGCAAAAGGAGCGGCCCATGATGCGTAACGGCAGAGTAGTGCTGACACTGGCCCTGGTGCTGGGTAGCACGGCTTGTGCTCACATCAAGGAGGCGGGCAGGACTGTGGGGCACACTACCCGGGACGTGACCCGCGAAATTGGCCACACCACCCGGGATGTGACCCGCGAAATCGGTCATGGCACCCGGGATACCGTCAATAAAGTGGGTGACGAGATAAGCAAATGACAACAGGGGCCTAGGCCCCTGTTGTGTTATCTGCGGCTCAATCTCACCACATCGCCATCAGCCGGGATTCCATGGCTTCTTCCTGTTCATCCGGCAGAGTGGCGAAAAAATCGAGTCCTGTCTGCTCTTCCACCGTATCCACAGTCACTATGTAGTCCGCCAGCTTGCTGGACGGGATATTCTGCTGCGGCAGTATGAAGGCGATGGCCTCCTGATTCGCCACGTCCATCACCACCCGGTAGTAGGCATGGGGCACGGTCACACCGTTACCGATGGAGGCGTCCGAGTTGGTGAAGATGGGGCCCGTGATCACCTGGACATTCTCATAGGCGATGGCCCACTGGCGGGTCTTCTCCTCCAGGATGCGCCAGGCGCCCTGATTGAGCGCCGGCAGCTGGGGCGTCATGTTGGTCAGCAGAAAACTCTGCTTCATGGTGGTCGCACTGGTGCGCATGTCTGCCGCGGGCGCCTGATGTCCCCTGTCATAACCGGAGCCCTTGTAGTCCGCCAGGGTGGCGCGGAACTGCACCGGCACCTCCTTGTCCTCGGCGAAGGCATCCTTGCGTGGCACCTGGCCCTGGGCGCTGGCCGCCGTCATCCGATAAGAGACCCAGTCAGACACCTTGGTGTCGTAGTTGTAGCCGGCTGCGTAGCCTTCCCGGCATAGCAGTTGACTGGATTGGCTGGGCACCCCCAGAGTCACGTGATCCTTGCATTGAAAACCCGCCGCCATGGCCGGGAAAGCGCTGAGAGTAAATCCGATCGCCAGAACTAACTTATTAATATTATTCATTATTATGCCACTCCTTGTGTTAGGCGGAGTGATTTGACACCAGGTCGGATGAGCGAGGCAATCGGCTATTTTACGAGCATGTTGTAAATGTGAAGATCCCGGCAGTTTGACCAAAAACCTGCGCACAGGTGGGGGATTGTCATCTGGATGTCATTGTGTTGAGCGGGTGACTTTATCTCTGCAATCAAACAGATATACACAGCATTCTATTTTCCGGTGAAATATTGGCGAGATCCTGCGGAGGAATATAGCCAATATGGCTGCTTGAATTACCAACTGACACGGCCCAAACAACGACCAGCTGATTAAGTCATGGTCATGGAAAAAGCGATCATTAAATGCGCAATCGTGCTCGCGCATTATTATTTCGCCTATTGGATACATCATTAGTTATATATAAACGCTTGCCAACGACGGCATCCAGCGCGATGGCAATCCCGGTTTCTTCATAAAGACTCGGTGTCGCCATAAAAAAGAGGGCCCAAGGGCCCTCGCTTGTTTTCAACCATCGAGCCATCACAGGCTGGCGGCGATACGCGCCCCCAGGGCCGCGTTGTTCAGCACCAGCTGGATATTGGCCGCCAGGGAGTTGCCACCGGTCAGCTCGCACACCCGCGCCAGTAGGAAGGGAGTGGACTCCTTGCCCTTGACCCCCTGCTCGTCGGCTTCCTGCAGCGCCTGCTTGATCGCGGCGTCTATGTCGGCCTTGGGCATGGCAAACTCGGTCGGGATCGGGTTGGTCACCACGGCGCCACCGGCCAATCCCAGCTCCCACTTGAGGCGCAGGGCTTCGGCGATCGCCGCCGGGGTGTCGAGGCGGTAATCCACCTTGAAGCCGCTCTCGCGGGTGTAGAAGGCGGGCAGCTCCTCGGTCTGGTAGCCGATGACAGGCACGCCCTGGGTCTCCAGGTACTCCAGGGTCAGGCCGATATCCAGGATCGACTTGGCACCGGCGCAGACCACTGCTACCGGGGTCTGGGCAAATTCTTGCAAGTCAGCCGAGATGTCGAAGGTCTCCTGGGCGCCGCGGTGCACACCGCCGATGCCGCCGGTGGCGAACACCCGTATGCCGGCCATGGCGGCGATGATCATGGTGGAGGCAACCGTGGTCGCTCCCAGTCCCTTGTTGGCCAGTACGAAGGGGATGTCGCGGCGGCTGCACTTGGTGGCGGCGTGACCGGCCTTGCCCAGCGCCTCCAGCGCCCCCGCATCCAGACCCACCTTGAGACGACCATCCAGAATGGCGATGGTCGCCGGCACGGCGCCGTTGTCGCGCACCACTTGCTCTACCTGACGCGCCGTCTCCACGTTCTGCGGATAAGGCATGCCATGGGAGATGATGGTGGACTCCAGGGCCACGACCGGCTTGCCGGCGGCCAGGGCCGCGGCGACTTCGGGTTGGATATCGAGATAAGCGTTCAACATGGGTACTCCTCCAGCATGCGTTCAACGGTGGCCTTGGACAGGCCAGAAAAAACGGTATCGGAACAATTGACGGTGAGGGCGGCGCAACCGAGGGCGAAGCGGGTGGTGTCGGCCACGTCTTGCTCCAGCAGCCAGGCATGGGCCAGCCCCGCCATGAAGGCATCGCCACCGCCGGTCACATTGATGACGGGGCTGCCGAGCACCGGCAGATGGCCCTGGCGCTCCCCATCGCTATAGAAGACGCCTTGATCTCCCAGGCTCAGGAACAGCCGCTGCACCCCGGCGCGGTGGAACCAGGCCGCCGCCATGGGCCAGGTATCGGGCCCGGCGATGGTGAAGCCGCACAGCTGCTCGGCCTCGCTGCGATTGGGTTTGAGGGTGTGGATCCGGTGCAGCCAGGGGCGGATCTTCTCCACCTTGGCCACCGAGACTGTGTCCACGAAGATGATGTGCTCCCCCTGGCGCTCGAACAGCCAGTCCAGGGTGTGGGTCGCGAGGTTGGTATCCAGCACCCAGAGGCTGGCCGCGCCCAGGAAGCCGCTCAAGGGCGTGAGCCTAGCCGGGGTCAGCTCGTTGATGATCCCCATGTCATTGACGGCGCAACTCATCTCGCCGCTGCCATCGTGCAGGCTGAGATAGCAGGAGGTCGACTGCCCCTCCAGTACCAGCACCTGGCGCACGTCGACCCCGGCCCGCTGGCTCACCTCCAGCAGGTGATGACCGTACTGATCGTTGCCCACTGCGGTCAGCAGCCGGGTGTCTGTGCCGAGCCGTGCCAGGTTCTCGGCGATGTTGCGCCCCACCCCGCCAGCGGAGGTGCGCACCCTGCCGGGGTTGGAGTCACCGATGCGCAGGTTGTCGTGGCTGGCGCCGCAGATATCCATATTGGCACCGCCGATCACCACGGCGTAGGGGCCTTCGCGCAGCACATAACCCCGCCCCTGCACATAGCCCTGGCGCATCAGGCTGGAGATGTGACTCGCCAGCGCCGAGCGGCTGATGCCGAGGCGATCCGCCAGATCCTGCTGGGCAATCATGGGATCCTGGCGCAGCAGGGCGAGGATCTCTTGCTCACGTTCCGTCATAGACAAACATCCAGTTACAAACGTTTGTCTATTATTATCCGCAAAGGTTTTCCTGCCACGATTTTGTGCAAAAAATGTCGGGTCGCACACAAAAATACCGACACCAGATCGGGTGAAAAAACAAACCGGCCTTGATTGAAACCGCTCACAGAGCGATGGCATGGGAGGCCGTGATAAGCCGCGACTGACCAAGGACTGGAGAAGCGTGGGCAAACGCCGCCGTGAGGGTATAATGCGCGGCTGCCAGAGAGAGGAGAGAGAGATGAGAGAGCCGGATGACAGCTGTGTAGACCTGGCCCATTCCCAGCCATCGGAGCATCAGGAATCGGCCTATTGCTGCGTCGGACTGGTCAATCCCAAGTCGCCGGAGAACGTCGGCGCCGTGATGCGGGCCGCGGGCTGCTACGGGGCGGACGAGGTCTACTACACCGGCAGCCGCTTCGAGCTGGCGCGGCGTTTTGCCACCGACACCAAGCAGATGGTAGAGAAGATCCCCCTGCTCGGGGTAGACGAGCTGCTGGATTTCGTCCCCGCTGGCTGCACCCCGGTACTGGTGGATCTCATCGAGGGCGCCACCTCGCTGCCGGACTATGTGCATCCCGAGCGCGCCTTCTACATCTTCGGGCCGGAAGATGGCACCCTGGATCCCGCCCGCTTCGAATCGGTGCAAGAGGTCATCTATGTCCCCACCCAGGGCTGCATGAACCTGGCCGCCTCGGTCAACGTGATCCTCTACGATCGATTGGCCAAACAACTGCGCAGCAGTACACAGGCGAAGTAAACGGGGAAATAAAGATGCCATTTATGTCGCCATGTTCCAGGGCTGCATGAACCTGGTCGCCTCGGTCAAGGTGATCCTCCATGACCGATTGGCCAAACGACTGCGGGCCGGGCAAAAAGCGTGAGAAGCGAGTCTATGTGACCCTGTCAGGGCTGCATGAACCTGGCCGCCTCGGTCAAGGTGATCCTCTACGACCGATTGGACAGGCGGCAAGCCGGGCGGGACGCTAGAGAGGGCGACAAGGTCGCTCTTTAAACAGCATAAACACCCATAAAACTATCTTTTTATATTGTTTATCGACCGTAAAATCAAAGGTAAGCAGATAAAAGATCTAGCTTATTCATATGGTAGCAGCTAGCTCAGCTCGAAAAATCTGAACTCGGGGAACAAGACACCAGCCGTTATTTTCTCAGGCCTCGCTCCTGCTCCCTGATAAAGTCGCGGTAATAGTCATAGAGCTGGTTGCGACGATAGATATCCTCAAGGGCGCCGCTGCCAAGCAGCCGCTTCATGCCGGGATCCCACAACTGGCGCAGCCGCTGGCCCTGCTCGGTATCGGCGAAGATGGGGTAGGTCGGCACCCAGCGCAGGAAGATTCGGGTCATGTCGGAGGGGATAGCCTCCTTGGGATAGAGCACACCGGCCGTCAGATAATAGCGATAGCGCTCCTTGGCCAGCAGTTGCAGCGCCATGGCGTGGCTGTCGATCTCGTACCAGCGCATGGGCACAGGGATGAACTTGTCGAAAGCCCAGCCCCGCAGCCAGAGCACATCCCGATCCCGCAGGCTCTCCTCACCGCGCCAATCCGGCTGCCACTTGGTGAGCATCAGTACGGTCACATCATCCGCGGAGGCCGGATACCTGGGTTGATGTACCCCTGCGACCTCCCCCTGATAGACCCCCATCGCCATGTCGCCCCCTCGCTGCGCTACCACCGCCAGCGCCCGCTTGTAAGGCACTATATGGGGATGGACCGCATAGCCTGCCGGCTCATAGATGGCGTGCACTATGTCCAGATAGACGCCGCCCCCATCGGCCTGGCAGAAGCCGGGCCAATCGTCGCAATAGACATGCAGGGTGTCGGCCCGGGCGGACCAGGTGAGCAGCAGACAGCACAACAACAAGAGCGGTCGAACCATGTATCTGTATTTCCTCGGTGGCAGTGCTGTCAACGGGGCAGTTCACGCCTTAACACATCATAGAAACTTCTCGCTGCGGGTCACATCTTTTCCCGGTTTTGCGAGCGGGTCGAGAGTAATTTGCCTCTCAATGGGTATCATGGTGAATAAGATTCATTAGTGACCTAACCAGAGAGGAGCATCATCATGCCATCCATCAAATCGCTACTCTGTCCCGTCGATTTCTCCGATATGTCCAAGGCCGTTCTCGACTATGCCGTCTTCATGGCCCAGAGTCATCAGGCCGAGCTCAAGCTGATCCACGTGGTGGATCAACTGCACGGTTTCGACAGCTACAAGATACTGCACATGACCGCCATCGAGATCACTCACGAGATGGAGCGTCAGGCCAAGAGCCAGCTCAAGGAGCTGGTCGCCAGCCTGGCCATCCCCGCCACCTTCGAGGTGCGTTTCGGCCGCGCCGCCGACGAGATAGTCCAACAGGCGAAAGAGGACAAGGTTGACCTGGTGGTCATGGGCAGCCACGGCCGCTCCGGCATCAGCCACCTGCTGGTCGGCAGCGTCGCGGAATCCGTGGTGCGCCACGCCCCCTGCCCTGTGCTGGTCGTGCGTTAATCCCCACGTATCAACAACAAGGCCAGCGACATGCTGGCCTTGTTCGTTTTGGCTCACCCGTGGGCGTAGATGACGCTGCCCCCCTTGATGATGTCTATGATGGCCCTGGACTGCTCTCTCGGCAGGGCGGGACAACCCCAGCTGCGGCCCAGCTTGTCATATTTTTGCAGGTGCCTCGGGCTCGCATAGTCCGCCCCGTGCACCACGATGGCACGCTTGCGGGCATTGCTGTTCTTGCCGGGGGTCAGGCCATCGAGGCGCAGGGAATAACCGTGCTTGCCCTGATAGGTCTCGGCGGTGCGATAAACCCCGAGGGAGCTCTGTCTGGAGTTGAGCTGATTGGAGAACTGGTTCGCCGCCAGCTCCCCGGAATTGCGGCCATGGCTGACCCAGGTGTGGTAGAGCAGCTTGTGACGCTTGACGTCGATGACAAACAACCGGCGCTGGGTCGAAGGCTTGCTGTAATCGATGATGGTCAGAATGGCTTTTCGCTTGTGTCGCACGCTCTGGTAACCATTGAGCGCCTTGCGAAACACCTGTTTGTCGAGCTTGCCCGCCAACCCGAGCTGGCGATAGAGATCCTGATCCCAGCTGGCCTGGCTGGCGCCGCTGAAACAGAGCGCCCCCAGCAACAAGGGCAGGCTCAACCAGAGCCAACCCAGCCGGGCAATCCAGTTTGTGTGCTTCATCCTTGAAGTCGCTCCCGTTCTGGCTGGTAGCCTAGTGTCCGAATTATCGCCACACCTTGCTGGATAGTTATATGCAAGCCCCTGATAGGGCGCAATAAAAAAGCACAAAAATGCCGACCCGGGTCGGCATTTTTGATCAGGGCCAAACAGCCGGACTCAGGCACGGCTCAGGTAATCTGCCACGCCAACCCATTTGTAACTGGTCAGCTCGGTCAGCCCCATGGGGCCACGGGCATGCAGCATCTGGGTCGATACCGCCACCTCGGCGCCGAGGCCAAACTGGCCGCCGTCGGTGAAGCGGGTAGAGGCGTTGACATAGACGGCCGCCGAACCGGCGCCGTTGACGAAGCGCTCTGCGTTGGCGAGGTTGTTGGTCAAGATGGCATCCGAGTGACCGGCGTTGTGCTCGCGCATGTGGGCGAGCGCCTCGTTCACGTCGGCCACCAGTTTGACCCCCAGGGTCAGCCCCAGCCATTCGGTATCGAAATCTTCCGGGCCGGCTGCGCTCAGGTTCTCGGCACCCACCAGCAGCGATGCGGCCTCCGGGGTTGCCACCAGGGTCACCTTGCGCTCATTCATCAGGGTGACCAGCTGTGGCAGCAAGTTGGCAGCCACCCGCTCGTGCACCAGCAGGGTATCGAGGGCGTTGCAGGCGGAGGGGCGCTGCACCTTGGCGTTGTCGATGATACAAAGTGATCGCGCCAGATCGGCGCTCTCATCCACGAAGATGTGGCTGATGCCGAAGCCGCCGATGATGACCGGGATGGAGCTGTTCTCCTTGCACATCTTGTGCAGCCCGGCGCCGCCGCGGGGGATGATCATGTCCACGTAGCGATCGAGGCGCAGCAGCTCACCCACCAGAGCCCGGTCCGGGTTGTCTATGTACTGGACCGCCTCGGCCGGCAGGCCGGAGGCGGCCAGCGCACTCTGGATCACCCGCACCAGCTCCAGGTTGGAGTGGAAGGTCTCGCGGCCGCCGCGCAAGATGCTGGCATTACCGGTCTTGAGGCAGAGGCTGGCGATGTCGATGGTGACGTTGGGGCGCGCCTCGTAGATGACGCCGATGACGCCGATGGGTACCCGGCGCCGGGACAGGCGCAGACCGTTCTCCAGCACACGGCTGTCGATCTCGGCGCCGACCGGGTCGTCCAGGGTGATCACCTTGCGCACGTCGGCGACGATGCCGGCAAGGCGCGCAGGGTTTAGCAGCAAGCGGTCCAGCATGGCCTCGGAGAGACCCGCGTCACGGCCTGCGGCTATGTCTTTCTCGTTGGCGGCCAGGATCTGTGCGCTGCGCGCTTCCAGCTCGTCGGCGATGGCGGCCAGCGCCCGGTTCTTCTGCGCCGTGCTGACGGTGGCCAGCTGGTAGGCGGCCTCACGAGCCGCCTGCCCCATTTTCTCCAGACTCATCTCTGCTTCCTTCTGTTCATCCGGTGCCGTGTGATTACAGCAGCACCCTATCGTCTCTGTGAATGGCCCATGACCCCATGGCCGTCACTGGGTACTGGGTC
>NZ_PGCP01000032.1 GCF_002812985.1 Aeromonas lusitana | reverse complement strand
TCAGATGTGTATAAGAGACAGGTCAAGATGCGAGAGTGGCAGTGGCAGCCCGACCTGGCCGAGCTGCTGTTTCTGATCCCCTTCTAGGGCATCCTTTTCTCACGGCTCCCGTGTCAGTCACCGAGGAGCGGGCCCAGGATCTCGTCGCTGCGCACCTGCACCGGGATGGTTTCATCCTCCCGTTGCAGCAACACCAGCAGACTCTGCTTGTCCACTTCCAGCACGTAGGCCGTTCCTTCACGGGTCAAGCAGGTCATGCCTGGCCGGATTTCGTGTATCTCCATGACAACCTCCGTGTCTTGCGCTGCCATCCATGCAGCCTCTTCAGTATACCGCCATCTCCCAATAAAAAGGCCCCTGTACGGGGCCTCTTTCATCATAGTGTGAGCAATGGCGCGTCAGGATTTCTTCGCCTTGGCCAGACTTTCCTGCCATTTTCCATTGTCGTAATGGGCAGTCCAGCCCGTCGCCTTGCCGTTGACCTCGGTCATCACGTACTGCTCCTTGGTCTTGCGACTGAAGCGCACCACGGATGCGTTACCGTCAGGATCTGACGCCGGGGCATCGGCCAGATACTGATGCTTGGGCGAGAGCCGGTCGCGGAAGCGCTTGAGCTCTTCAACCAGAGGCGCACGAGTCTCACGGGATTTCGGGAAGTTGCTGGCGGCGAGGAACAGGCCGGCGGCGCCGTCACGGAGCACGAAGTACGCATCGGACTGGGTGCATTTGAGCTCTGGCAGCGGCACCGGATCTTCCTTCGGCGGCGCTATATCGCCGTTTTTGAGGATCTTGCGGGTGTTCTTGCAGGTCTCGTTGGTGCAGCCCATGTACTTGCCGAAACGGCCGTTCTTGAGCTGCATCTCGCTGCCACAACGGTCGCACTCTATGCTCGGGCCTTCGTAACCCTTGAGCTTGAACTGACCCTGCTCGATCTCGTAGCCGTCGCAATCCGGGTTGCGGCCACAGACGTGCAGCTTGCGGCTGTCGTCGATGATGTAGGCATCCATGGCGGTGCCGCAGACGGTGCAGCGGTGCTTGGCACGCAGGGCCTCGGTCTCGGCCTCATCCCCATCGGTGGCGGAGACGAACTCGTCGGCGCTGACCAGGTTGATGGTCTTCTTGCAGCGCTCCTTGGGCGGCAGGGCATAGCCGGAACAGCCGAGGAAGACGCCTGTAGTGGCGGTGCGGATCCCCATCTTGCGGCCACAATCCGGGCAGTCGATGTCGGTCAGTACCATCTGGTTGGCACGCATGCCCCCCTCTTCCGCCGGCTTGTCGGCCTGCTCCAGCTCCTGGGTAAACTCGGCGTAGAAGGCGTCCAGCACCTTCTTCCACTCCAGGCTGCCTTCGGCGATGCCATCGAGCTTGTCTTCCATCTTGGCGGTGAACTCGTAGTTCATCAGCTCGACGAAGTTCTCGACCAGGCGGTCGGTGACGATCTCCCCCATCTTCTCGGCGAAGAAGCGGCGGCTCTCGACCCGTACGTAGCCACGGTCGACGATGGTGGAGATGATGGAGGCATAGGTCGAAGGACGACCGATGCCACGCTTTTCCAGCTCGCGCACCAGGGCCGCTTCGGTGAAGCGGGCGGGCGGCTTGGTGAAATGCTGGCGCGGATCCAGCTTGACCAGCTTCAGGATCTCGCCGACGGTCACCGCCGGCAGCTGGGTATCTTCCCCCTTGCGACCCATGGGTGGCAGGGCCTTGGTCCAACCGGCGAAGCGCAGGGTACGGCCACGGGCCTTGAGCTCGAATTCACCGGCCTTGACGGTCAGGGTGGAGGAGTCGTACTGGGCCGGGGTCATCTGGCAAGCGACGAACTGGCGCCAGATGAGGTCATAGAGGCGCATGGCGTCCGGCTCCATCCCTTCCAGCAGCTCGGCGGTCACCAGCACGTTGGAGGGACGGATCGCCTCATGCGCTTCCTGGGCACCGGCCTTGGAGCCGTAGAGGGTGGGATCGCTTGGCAGGTAGGCCGCGCCATACTGCTCGCCTATGTATTCCCGCACCGCCTCCACCGCCTCTTTGCTGAGGTTGGTGGAGTCGGTACGCATATAGGTGATGTAACCCGCTTCATACAGCCGCTGGGCCATCATCATGGTCTTCTTCACCCCGAAGCTCAGACGGGTAGAAGCCGCCTGTTGCAGGGTGGAGGTGATGAAGGGAGCGGACGGCTTGGAGCCGGTCGGCTTGTCTTCCCGGTTCACTACCTTGTAATCGACCCCTTCCAGGGCGGCCACGGCGGCGAAGGTCTCGGCCTGGGTGACCGGCTTGAAGTCGGCACCGTTGCGGCTGACCACTTCCATGCGCAGGGCACTCTTGTCACCGGTCAGCAGATCGGCGTTCAGATCCCAGAACTCCACCGGCACGAAGGCCTTGATCTCGCGCTCTTTATCGACGATGAGACGCACCGCGACAGACTGCACCCGGCCGGCGGAGAGACCGCGAGCCAGTTTCTTCCACAAGAGCGGGGAGACCATGTAACCCACCACCCGGTCGAGGAAACGACGGGCCTGCTGGGCGTTGACGCGATGGATGTTCAGCTCGGACGGCTGGGCGAACGCATCCTGGATGGCGCTCTTGGTGATCTCGTTGAACACCACCCGTTTGTAGCGACTGTCGTCACCGCCGATGATCTCCCGCAGGTGCCAGGCGATCGCTTCCCCTTCTCTATCCAAGTCGGTTGCGAGATAGATGGTGTCAGCCTTCTCGGCCAGACTTTGCAACTCGCTGACCACTTTTTCCTTGCCGGGCAAAATCTGGTAGTTGGCCTGCCAGCCTGCGGTCGGATTGATCCCCATCCTGGAGAACAGGGCGTTGCGATCCTTTGCTGCCTTCTCGGATTCGCTGAGCTTGATGCCGCGAATGACAGGTTTTTTGGGCTCATTGCTGGCGCTGCCGCTGGTCGGCAGATCGCGCACGTGACCGACGCTGGATTTCACCACGTAGTCCTTGCCCAAATATTTGTTGATGGTCTTGGCCTTGGCCGGAGACTCCACTATGACCAGTGATTTGCCCATGCTGTAACTATTATCCTCATTGCACCCGACGGGGTTGGCGTGCGGTTTTGTGGGGCTGTATAAGAGATTTGACGCGAAAAAGCAATCTTGGAGACAAATTTGCTTGACCAGCCCGTACCGCACTCTCTCTTTATTTATTAATGCGAAGCCAGGGCGCGGGAAGCAACCGCTTTTTTGTTTTTATGCTATATCCCCCCCTTTTTTAGATTGGAAGTGACATATCCAACCGCCCTTGTTACATAAAAAACCAGCTTGGTTATCAGCTTGTTACGAAGCATGAAATCTCTTTATAATGGCCGTACACCGCAGCTTTGTGCGCGGAAGGAACCGCTCCCCATATAAAAATCGAAAGGATATCGTGATGAAGCACTTCGAGGTCAACTTCGACGGTCTGGTCGGCCCCACCCACAACTATGCCGGCCTCTCCTATGGCAACGTGGCCTCCCAGAGCAACGCCAAAGAAGCGTCCAATCCCAAGGAGGCAGCCAAGCAGGGTCTGCGCAAGATGAAAGCGCTGACCGAGCTCGGCATGGTGCAAGGGGTGCTGGCCCCCCAGGAGCGGCCCGATCTCGCCACCCTGCGTCGTCTGGGCTTTAGCGGCAACGACGCCAGCGTGCTGGCCCAGGCTGCCAAGCAGGCCCCCGCCGTGCTGGCCGCCTGCTATTCCGCCTCCAGCATGTGGACCGCCAACGCCGCCACCGTCTCGCCGAGCGCCGATACCCAGGACGGCCGCATTCACTTCACCCCCGCCAACCTGACCAACAAGTTCCACCGCTCCCTCGAACCCGAGGTGACGGGTCGCATCCTGCGCGCCGTGTTCAACAACGATCGCCACTTCTGCCACCACCAGCATCTGCCGGAAAACGATCACTTCGGTGACGAGGGGGCCGCCAATCACACCCGGCTGTGCCGCGCCTACGGCGAGGCCGGGGTCGAGCTGTTCGTCTATGGCCGCAGCGCCTTCGACGTCTCCCAGCCGGCCCCCAAGCGTTACCCGGCCCGCCAGACCCTGGAGGCGAGCCAGGCCATTGCCCGCCTGCATGGCCTCGGTGATGAGAGCGCCGTCTTCATCCAGCAAAATCCCGAGGTGATCGATCAGGGGGTGTTCCACAACGACGTGATCGCCGTGGGCAACCAGAACGTCCTGTTCTTCCACCAGCAGGCCTTCCTCAACACCGCCTCCGCGCTGGCCGAGGTGCGTGCCAAGTTTGGCGAGGGGGAGCTGCACTTCGTCGAGGTGCCGACCGCCGAGGTGTCGGTGCAAGATGCGGTGAAGTCCTATCTGTTCAATACCCAGATCCTGACTCTGCCCTCCGGCGAGATGGCGATCATCGCCCCCACAGAGTGCCGCGACAATCCAGCGGTGTCGGCCTACCTGGCCAAGCTGGTGACCCTGGGCACCCCGATCAAGGGCGTGCATTTCATGGACGTGAAACAGAGCATGCGCAACGGCGGCGGCCCCGCCTGCCTGCGGCTGCGAGTGGCCATGAACGATGCCGAGCTCGCGGCGGTCAACCCGGCCTGCCTCATCAACGACAGCCAGTTCGCACGTCTGGATCTGTGGGTGGAGAAACACTACCGCGACAGCCTGGCGCTGGACGATCTGCGCGATCCGTCCCTGGTGCTGGAGACCCGCGCAGCCTTGGACGAGCTGACCCAGATCCTCAAACTCGGCTCCGTCTATCCGTTCCAGCGCTGAGAGGGCCAGTAACGGCGCAACCCTGATTGCGCCATAGAAAAGGCCGGACTTAGTCCGGCCTTTTTCATTGCAACGAGCGAGTCCTGGCAGTTAGCGCCAGGGGCTCTGTTGCCACAGTCGCCCCAGACCCGCCTCCAGTGCCTGGGCGCCCTGCTGGCCCAGTTTCTGGGTCAGACTCTTGGGTTTGCGATAGCTGATGCCGATCACCTTGTGGTGGCTGGACTGGGCCAGCAGATAGTCATCGCTGGTGCAGAGAGTATCCACCAGCCCGAGTTGCTTGGCCTGGCTCGCCAGCCAGTGCTCGCCCGTGGTGACCTTGTCGATGTCGAGGCTGGGTCTGTGCTCGGCCACGAACGTCTTGAAATGCTCGTGAATGGCGCCGAGCTCCTCGCGAAACTTCTCCCGCCCCAGATCGTCGTTCTCGCCGAACATGGTGATGGTGCGCTTGTACTGGCCTGCGGTGTGCATCTCGAACTCGATATCGTGCTTTTTCAGCAGCTTGTTGAAGTTCGGCAACTGGGCAATCACACCGATGGAGCCGACGATGGCAAAGGGGGCCGCCAGGATCTGATCCCCGACGCAGGCCATCATGTAGCCGCCGCTCGCCGCCACCTTGTCGATGGCCACGGTCAGCTTGATGTCCCTGTCCCGCAGGCGCTGCAACTGGGATGCCGCCAGGCCATAGCCGTGCACCACGCCACCGCCGGACTCGAGGCGCAGCAGCACCTCGTCACCGGGCTGGGCGACCCCTATCACGGCGCTCACCTCTTCGCGCAGGGAAGCGACCTCCTTGGCGTCCATGCTGCCGTGAAAGTCGATGACGAACAGACGGCTGCGTTCATCCTCGGCCTTGGCGCGCGCCTTGTGCTCGGCCTTGCGCGCCTTCTCGAGTTGCTTGCGCTGGCCCTTGTCAGCCAGGGCAGATTGCAGTTGATGACGGCCCTGCTCCAGCTCGCGGGATAGATCGGTCACCACCAGCTCCCCCTTGCGCGCCTTGGGCTGACGGCTGCTCACCAGCATCAGGATGACGGCGCCGATGGCCAGCAGGAAGGTGAGGGTCTTGGCCAAAAACAGGCCGTATTCGGTCAAAAATGCCACTTGATGCTCCACGAATGTCCCAGATAGGGTCGGATTTTTCACATAGTAAGGAGTTTGGCTACAGGGTGCAAAAACTCTGCCACTCACTCGCCAATTTACCGAAAAATCGATACAAGCCCGCTGTTTTATTCACATTTTTGCCCTCTCATACTGGTCAAGGACGGGGCCGGATCAGTACACTGCCCAGCATTGCCGCACACAGATGCGCCCATTTGTTAACAGGAGTCCACATGCTCGATTATCAGGCCCCCCAGGCGCTGCTCAAGGACAAGGTCATTC
Source organism: Aeromonas lusitana (assembly GCF_002812985.1). GTDB lineage: Bacteria > Pseudomonadota > Gammaproteobacteria > Enterobacterales > Aeromonadaceae > Aeromonas > Aeromonas lusitana. The sequence goes on along the minus strand of NZ_PGCP01000032.1, from coordinate 44,265 downwards.
TGGTGACGGGGGCCGGTGATGGCATCGGACGCGAGGCGGCCCTCACCTATGCGGCCCACGGCGCCACCGTGATCTTGCTCGGCCGCACCAGCGCCAAGCTCGAGGCTGTCTATGACCAGATCGAGGCCGCGGGTCACCCCCTGCCCGCCATAGTGCCGGTGGACTTGAAAGGGGCGACCAAGAGCCACTACCTTGGCATGGCCGAGACCTTCGCCCAGCAGTTCGGTCGCCTCGACGGCGTGCTGTTCAATGCCGGCCTGCTCGGCACCTTGTCGCCGTTCGAGCACATTCAAGAGCAGGAATGGGACGAGGTGATGCAGGTCAACGTCAAGTCCGAATTCCTGCTGACCCAGGCGCTGTTGCCACTCATTCGCCAGACCGCGAAGCAGCACGGCGATGCCTCCATCGTCTACACCTCGTCGAGCGTGGGTCGCAAGGGGCGCGCCTACTGGGGCACCTATGCCATCTCCAAGTTCGCCATCGAGGGCATGATGGAGGTGCTGGCGGACGAGCTGGAAAATACCGCCGTGCGCGTGAACACCCTCAATCCCGGCGGCACCCGCACCAAGATGCGGGCCAGCGCCTTCCCGGGGGAAGATCCGCAGACCCTCAAGACTCCAGCCGACCTGATGCCGCTCTATCTCTACCTGATGGGAACCGACAGCCGGGGCAAGACCGGCCAGACCTTTGTTGCTCAACCTAAATAAATCAACAAACTAACCAGATAGGGTTAAATTGAATAGGGGGTGCCAGTGGCACCCTGTTGAATCCCATCGGCACCCTGACAGGTTGAATTATGTTTCGTCCCAAGAGCACGTTTGAGCAATGGCGGATCTTTCAGGCCGTGGTGGACTGTGGCGGTTATGCCCAGGCCGCCGAGGCGCTGAACAAGAGCCAATCGTCCCTCAATCATGCGGTGGCCAAGCTGCAACAGAGTCTGGGGCTGGCCCTGCTGGAGGTGCGGGGACGCAAGGCGGTGCTGACACCGGCGGGGGAGATCTTCCTCAAGCGGGCGCGCCAGCTCAGCCAGCAGGTGGAAGAGCTGGAGAATCTGGCCAACAACCTGGAGCGGCAGTGGGAGCCGCAGATCAATCTGTATGTGTCCGTGCTGCAGCCAAGAGAGCGGCTCTATCGGGCGCTAGCCAACTTCTATCCCCGCAGCCGGGGTTGCCGCATCAATCTGCACGAACGCATTCACTGTCACTTCAATGCGCTGCAGGTGGGGGATCTGATGCTCTCCGAGCACCTGCCTCACGATCGCACCGGTTTGCCCCTGGACGAGGTGTGCCTGCTGCTGCTGTGCGCCCCCGAGCACCCCCTCGCCAATCAGGAGGTTCCCCTCACGGCCGAGCAGCTCGCCAGTCATAACCAGATCAGCCTGCATCCCCCCATCCATCGCTCGGTGGACTGGAACGATGCGGACGATACCGGCTGGAAGGCGACTCACTACCACGAGGTGCTCACCATGCTGAAACTCGGCCTCGGCTATGCCTGGGTGCCCCGTCATCTGGTGCAAGATGAGCTCGCCACCGGCAGCCTGGTGCCGCTCAACCTGGACGGAGGCAGCGAGCGCTATCTCTACACCTATCTGCTCACGCCCTCCGCGGATGCCCTGGGTCCGGCGGCCGAGCTGCTGCTGCGTTGCCTGCGCAACGAATACCAGACCGACAACGGCAAATAGCCCAGGCACTTTGGCCTCTGCTCACCCATAGGAGCAGAGGTACTCGGGCTGAGAACAGCCCTCCCTCTTCCATCAATCAATGCGCCGCAGAAACCCTAGACGTTGGGCACCCGCCAGCAGGCGGCCAGCGCCGCCAGCGCCAGTGCCATGGCCACCATAAAGACCCCGTGAAAACTCCAGATCTCCGCCACAGTCCCCGCTATCGCACCCGCCATGATGGAGCCGGTGCGGATGCTGTTGGCAAACAAGGTGGTCGCCACCCCGGCGCGGCCCGGCATCAGATCCTGGAAGTAGGACATGCCGATCCCAGCGACGATGCCGATGAAGATGGCGTTGAGCAGTTGCAGACCGATGAGCGCCGTCTGACTCGACAGAGTCACCAGCCCCACGTAGAAACCGACCCCGGCCAGCACCGCCAGCAACATCATGGGCCTTTTGCCAAAGCGCCGGGTGTAGTAGCCCGCCAGTAGCATGAAGGGGATCTCCAGCGCCGCTGCCGTGCCCATCAGAATGCCCGCCAGCTTCTCCTCCAGCCCCAGCTCGCGGGTGATGTAGAGCGGCATGTTGATGAGGTACATGCTGTTGCAAGTCCACATCAGGGTGGAGGCGATGAACAGCGCCCGCACGGAGGGATCCTTCCAGCTGCTGACCCGCTCCCCATCCCCGCTGGCCTTGGGCAGCGGCAGGGAGGGCAACCAGCGCCACACCACGAAGGCGCAAACGAGGTAGGCAAAGGCGGAGGCGAGATACATCACCTCGAAGCCATACCCGATGGCGAGCGCAAACGCGGCCGGCGGCCCTATCACCCAGGCCAGAGAAAACTGGGCCCGCAGCACAGAGCTGAACATGTCGGCCCGCTTGTTGCGACTGTCGGCATATTCCCGCGCCAGGGCAAACAACTGGGGGCTGGCGGTGGCGGTGAGGCTGGCCAGTACCACCCCCAGGCTCACCAGCAGCCAGTATTGGCGATTCCAGGCGAACAGCAGGGAGAGCACTATGCCGGCGAAGCAGCAGCGCAGGATCAGCTGCTTGCGATCCCCCTTGCTGTCGGAGCGGTGGCCGAGCCACTGGCTGATGAGGATGCCGATCACGGCATTGATGGTGTAAAACAGCCCCACCAGGAAGGGGCGCACCTGCACCTCTTCGGCGAGAAACAGGCTCAAGGTCGGCACCTGCAGCGCCACCGCCACCCCGGTCATGAAGGTCACGGCAAGGAAAGAGAGAGAGACGGGATCCGGCCTCTTGCGGGCAGCACTCAGCAAACTCATAGAGATACCATTGATATGGAACAGAAAAGGGAGCCAGAGGCCGGCGGATATTCGGTCAGACTGATGGTTATTTTATGCCATTATCAACAGCCTTCTCAAGGCTTGCGAGGCCAGGTCCAAGTCCGTACATTGGTAACCCATCTGGCCAGCACAAGGATTTCACATGTTTGATTTTGATCGGGAGATAGACCGCAGCGGCACCATGAGCCTGAAGTGGGACAAGTACAAGGGGCAGGATGTGCTGCCCATGTGGGTGGCCGACACGGATTTCGCCTCCCCGCCCGCCGTGATCGAGGCGCTGACCCAACGGGTGGCCCACGGCATCTTCGGCTACTCTCGCCCATCCCCTCGTTTGATCGAACTCATCCAGACCCGTCTGCAGCAGCGCTATGAGTGGGCCATCCAACCCGAGTGGCTAGTCTTCCTGCCGGGGGTAGTGCCTGGCCTGAATCTGGCCTGCAAGGCCTGGAGCCAGCATGGCCGCGGCATCATCACTCCCAAGCCGGTCTATTACCCTTTCCTGCAGGCCCCGGGTTTCAACGATCGCCCCCTGCTCACCGTGCCCATGGTCGAAGAGGCGGGTCGCTGGGTGCTGGATCTGGAGGAGCTGGAGCGTCAGGCCCCTTCGGCCGATCTGCTGCTCTTGTGCAACCCGCACAACCCGGGCGGCACCGTCTTCACCCGTGAGGAGCTGCTCGCCATCGACGCCATCGCCGAGCGCCACAACCTGGTGATCTGCTCGGACGAGATCCACTGCGATCTGTTGCTGGACAAGGACGCCCGTCACATCCCCTATGGCGCCCTCAGCCCGCAGGCGGCCGAACGCAGCGCCGTGATGATGGCGCCGAGCAAGACCTTCAACATCGCTGGTCTGTGCTGCTCCTTCGCCGTGATCCCGAACGCCAGACTGAGGCTCAAGCTGCAACAGGCGATGCGCGGTATCAGTGCCGACGTCAACCTGCTGGGCTTCGTGGCGGCAGAGGCAGCCTACGAGGGGGGCGATGAGTGGCTCGTCGAGCAGCTCGACTATCTGAGTGCCAATCTAGGGTTGATAGAGCAGGCGGTCGCCCGCTGGCCCGGCGTCACCCTGGCCCGCCATCAGGCCACCTATCTCGCCTGGATCGACGTGAGCAGGCTTGGACTCGATGACCCCATAGCCTTCTTCGAGCAGGCCGGAGTCGGGCTCTCCCCCGGCGCCCAGTTTGGCGACGGCCAGTTCGTGCGCCTCAACTTTGGCTGCACCAGGGCGCTGCTCACCGAAGCGCTGGCGCGCATGGAAAAAGCCATCCTCTCGCGCCGCACCTAGGGGCGCCAGGACTCTGGCGCGGCACTCACGCTGCGCCCCCACACCCGGGCTCGAATGGCGAAAGCCATTCTGGCCCATATCTGGTATAGATAAGGTGTGACTCATGACGGGATGAGCCGGGCTCATCCCTTTTTTCCGCCCTTGATCCGGTTCACTATGCACCCACGACCCCTGCGCCGCCGCTCAACCCTGTCACGCATCACCCTGCCCTTGCTGGCTGGCGTGCTGGCGCTGCCCCTCTTCGCCGCCCCCGCCTATGTCACCATAGGCACGGGCGATCTCAACGGCGTCTATTACCCGACGGGCGGGGCCATCTGCCGCCTGCTCAACGAGGACAACAGCCAGCACGGACTGCACTGCACGGTGCAGAGCACCTCTGGCTCCCTCGCCAACTTGGCCGATCTGGCCAAGGGGGAGGTCCAACTCGCCCTGGTGCAGTCGGATGTGCTGTATCACGCTGCCCATGGCACGGGTCCCTTCGCGGGGCAGGCCCCCAATGAGACGCTGCGCAACCTGTTCAAACTGCACCAGGAGTCCCTGACCCTGCTCGCCAGCGCCACCAGCAACATCACCACCCTGGCCGACATCGAAGGCAAGCGGGTGGATATAGGGGCCCCCAACTCGGGGGACAGGGTCACCAGCCAGGCGCTGCTTGAGGCCATGGGTTGGCAGGAGAGCAGCTTCACCCCGCCGCCGGTGGCCTCTCCTGGCAATCGGCTGGAAGGGCTCTGCAACGGCACCCTGGACGCCGCCCTGCTGGTCGCTGGCCACCCCAATCAAGGGATTGGGGATCTGACCGGCCGCTGCAAGGCGCGCCTCATCCCCATCGAAGGGGAGCAGATCGACAGACTGCTCAAGCAGCACTCCTACTATCAGCGCAGCCGCATCGGCGCCAACCTCTATCCGGGCCAGACCGGCGGGGTCAACACCTTTGCCGTGACCGCCGAACTGGTGGCCGAAGCCAGCCTGCCCGAGGCCGAGGTGCGCACGGTGCGCGACGTGCTCACCAACAACCTCAAGCAGTTCACCCGCTTGCACCCGGCGCTGACCACCCTCACCCCCGAATCCATGCAGGCGGATGACATAGTGCCGACCCATCCTGGCATGCAGGATGCGCCACCCGCGTCCACCCTGGTGCCCGATGCCCTCGCCCCCTCCGATGCTGCAGCAACGGACTCATCGGCGGCACCCACAGGCGACGCTGCGGCCCCCTCTCCTGAAGGCTCCTCTGCCACGACGAATCAAGAGGCTGCAGGCGCTACCCTGCCAGCGGCGTCGGGGGCAACGACAACCAACCCAGATGCCGCCAAGGTGCTGGAAGGAGCGGCGGTAGGCCAGGGTGAGCCACTGAGCGGCGCAAGCACAGTCGCGCCCCCCTCTGCGGCCACCACGACCGAGCCGGTGGCGCCAGCGCCGAGCCAGCCGAGCGGCGCCTTGCCGACCCAGGCCCCAGCCGCCCAGTGACGTGAGCGAGCGTGAGAAACGAGAAAGGCCACCCCAGGGTGGCCTTTCTCATATTGGTACGCCTGCCAGACACGTTGCGAAAAGAACGCGATCAGCTCTCAGCCATCAACTATGGGCACTCGGCAACTGATCCGGGCGCTGGATCTCCTCCTCCACCCAGTGCAACAGCTGCTTGATGGCCCGCGACAGCACCTGATTCTGGCGCACCACATAGCCCAGACTGGTGCCGGGAAAGTCGGTCAGCCGCTGCACGGGGGCGCTCAGCTTGAGGCGCGGGTGCAGGGAGAAGTCAGGCACTATGGCCACACCGAATCCCGCCTCGGCCCAGTCGAGCTGCGCATCCACGCTGCCCACCTCCATGATGCGGCAGGTCGGCAGTCCCAGCAGGGGCAAGGAGGGGTCGATCAAGGCCCGGGTGCGGGTATCGTGTCCCAGCAGGATGAGGGTGGGCTCATCGAGGGGATCGCTCTCTCCCGCCTTGGCCCTGGCCTGCCAGCGGGCCAGTCCGTGCCCCAGGGCGCACCAGGTCACCTGCTGCAGCTCGGTGTAAAACAGCGGCTCGCTGCGTTTTTGCGCCATCACGAAGCCCAGATCCGCCTTGCCCGCCTTGACCAGCTCAGCCGCCTGATCCGAGGTGGTGTTGAACAGGGTGAGATCGATACCCGGAAACGCCTGCTTGAAGCGCTGGAACGGCTGGATCAGCAGGAGGCGCGAGATGATGTCGCTGGCGGCGATGGCGAGCGTCCCCTGGCTGTGCTGGTTCAGGGCATTGAGATCGGACTGGCACAGCTGCAGCTCGTTGATGGCGCGCTCGGCGCTTTGCAGCAATCGCTCGCCGGCCTGGGTGAGGCGAAACGGACTGCGCTCGATGAGCTTGACCCGGGTCGCCTGCTCCAGGTTCTTGAGGTGCAGGCTGACATTGGGCTGGGTCATGTGCAGCTCGGTGGCGGTCTGGCCGAAGTGCTGCAAGCGGGCCAGGGTGACGAAGGTATTTAACCAGTGAATATCCAGCATGAGGTAGCTCTCCCCCGCGGCTGGCGCGACATGGCGGGGCTTTGTCGATAAAGTGGCCGCAATTATATGCCTTCCTTATCGGAACTATAAAGATAATTAATTTTTCTAATCCACCCCGGCCTCCTAGGATGAACGCCTAACGTCTTAGGAGAATGAGTCATGTCGTCTATCGTAGTCGTAGGTGCTAACTGGGGTGATGAAGGCAAGGGCCGCATCGTCGATTATCTGGCAGGTGAATCCGCCGCCAGCATCCGCTTCCAGGGCGGCAACAACGCCGGCCATACTGTGGTCAACGATCTCGGCACCTTCAAGCTGCACCAGCTGCCGAGCGGCGTCTTCAACCCGGATTGCCTGGTTGTCCTCGGCCCTGGCATGGTCATCAGCCCGGAGCCGCTCACCAAGGAACTGGCCGAAGTGAAAGCCGCCGGCGTGACTCCCAAGCTCGCCATCTCCGATCGTGCCACCTTCTGCCTGCCGATCCACGCCCTGGAAGACACTTTGGAAGAAGTGCGTCTGGGCGACGGCGCCTACGGCTCCACCCGTCAGGGCATTGCCCCGGCTTACGGTGATCGGGTCATGAAAAAGGCGATTCTGGTTGGCTGGCTGAAACAGCCGGAAGTGCTGGTCGAGCGCATCCAATTCTTCCTCGACTGGAAACTGCCGCAGCTCAAAGCCCTCTACCCGAGCTTCGAGTTCAGTCAGACCGCTCAGGAGATGGCCGACTGGCTGCTGGAAGTGTCCGCCCCCTGGCGCGATGCTATTTGCAACGTCAGCGAGCCCCTCAAGGCCATTCAGGCCCAGAAGGGTACCCTGCTGTTCGAAGCTCAGCTGGGCGCTGGCCGTGACCTCATCTATGGTGAGTACCCCTGGGTGACCTCCTCCCACGTTTCCGGCGCCTACGCCGGCATCGGTGGCGGCCTGCCGGCCCTGCGCCCAGAGCGCGTCATCGCCGTGGCCAAGGCGTTCAGTACCTCGGTCGGTACCGGCACCCTGATCACCGCCATGGAGAATCAGGAAGAGTTCCGCAAGTTTGCCAACGAGTTCGGCGCCACCACAGGCCGTCCCCGTGACATCGGCTACTTCGATGCGGTCGCCACCAAGCAGGGTCTGGAGATCCAGGCTGCCAACGAGATCGCCCTGACCAAGCTGGACTGCCTCTCCGGCATGCCGGACCTGAAGATCTGCGTGGCCTACGAAGGCGCCAACACCGAGAACCCGATCTGGCCGCAGACTGCCGGTCTCAAGCCGGTGTACGAGTCCATGGAAGCCTGGAGCGAAGACATCTCCCACATCCGCAAGTTCGAAGACTTGCCGAAGGCTGCCCAGCACTATGTGCTGCGTATAGAAGCCCTGCTGGGTGTTCCTGTGCCCATGGTCTCCGTCGGCCCGGGCCGCGATCAGATGATCCTGCGCTAAGCAGCATAATCGTCTCGCAGCAAGATGTCAGAACCGGCCTCCTAGAGGCCGGTTTTTTTATGGGCGTTCAGGCCCGCTCATCAACCCTCAGTTCTCTCGCTCGACCTATCACATACAGTTCTGCTCAGCATTTGCTTCTTATGGCGTTAGTTTGAGCCTTTCTGTGACTATCTGATTGCTCCCCCTCGCTACACTGGTCCCTCATCCACCGAGGAGCACCACCATGAAGATTGCCACCCGAGCCACCCTGACAGCCCTGCTGTGCGCGGCCGCCCTGCCCGCCGGCGCCATGACCCTGAGCAGCACCGACATCCACGAAGGCCAGTTGATGGACAAATCCTTCAGCTTCAACGGCTTCGGCTGCAAGGGGGAGAACCGCTCACCCCAGCTGAGCTGGCGGGATCTGCCGGCCGGCACCCAGAGCCTGGCCGTCACCGCCTATGATCCCGATGCCCCCACCGGCAGCGGCTGGTGGCACTGGCTGGTGGTCAACCTGCCCGCCAGCCAGAGCGCCCTTGCCAGCAACGCCTCCGGTTCGCTCAAACAGGGGCTGGAGCTTGGCACCGACTTCGGCAGCCAGGGCTATGGCGGCCCCTGCCCCCCCGCCGGTCACGGCATGCACCGCTACCAATTCACCGTCTGGGCCCTGCCCCAGGCCCTGGATGTCAAGGCGGACACCCCGCCCGCCATGGTAGGCTACATGCTCAACGCCATGGCGCTCGGCAAGGCGACCCTGACCGCCACCTTCGTCACCCCCAAGGAGTAAGCTGATGAGCACCCCCTTGTTGCAGCAGAGCCGTTATCGCGGGATCCGCCAGCAGCCCCTGCATCGGGTGCTCATCTATGCGCCGACCGTCATCTGGGTGCAGCAGGGGCACAAGCAGCTGTGGTGGCAGGATCGGCGCCTCTCCTTTGACAAGGAGAGCTGGCTGCTGATCCCCGCCGGCCACCAGCTCACCTTCGTCAACCAGCCGGAGCAGGGCAAGTTCAGCTCCCACTCCCTGACCCTGCTGGCCCCGCCACCGGCCGAGTGGCTGGCGGATGCCGGCACGCCCCTCCCCCCGGATCCCAGACAGAGAGTCACCCCAGGGCTCGCCTACTGCCACGAGCTCATCTGCGCCATGGCGGAGCGTCGCCTCAGTCGCGCCGCCGAGATCCAGCTGCTGCACGGCTTCTACGCCGAGCTTCAGGCCGAAGGGGCCCTTGGCCTGCTGTTTCCCGCCAGCACCATGAGCCTGGGGGAGCGGCTGGCCCGTTATCTCAGCGTGGAGCCCGGCGCCGATCACAGCCTGGAGGGGCTGGCCCCCCATTTTTCCATGAGCCGCGCCTCCCTGGTGCGCAAGCTGGCCGCCGAGGGGCGCAGCTTTCGGCAGGTGCTGACCCAGGTGCGCATGAGCCATGCCCTCACCCTGCTGCAGCGGGGACTGAGCCCGCTGGAGGCCGCCCTCGCCTGCGGTTACGATGCCCCCAGCCGCTTCGCCGCCCGCTTCAAGCAGGAGTTCGGCCTGACCCCTCATCAGTATCTGCGTACCTGCCCCACAGCCGAGCCATCCCCAAAAGTAAATAGTTACTAAAAATAAACCCCGAGTAACATCATGTAACCAGGTGATCCACCTCACACACTCCCGCCTGGAGAGTGTGATGCAGCTCCAACCTTTCCTGTCCTCTTGCCATACAATGGCACTCGCAAACGCTTTCACTAAAAAATAGATAAAAAAACACCTACCTCAACCTACAAAACAGTAATTGGAGCGAGACATGTTTCGTAAAAGTTTACTTTCCATCGCCCTCGGCGTCGCCCTGTTTGGCCTCACCGCCTGCAACGGCAATGATTCCAGCGCCCCGACCACAGCCACCCCGACCCTGGCGAGCCAGTATCAGGATGTGATCGATCGCAGCGGCACCCCGCTCCAGTTCCGAGACTTTGACAGCTACTCCAACCTCAAATACAACCCGCTGCTGGATCTCGGCGCCTGGCACGGCTTCCTGCTGCCCGCCGGCGAGAACGAATGGGGAGGCTTCACCGGCCCCATGGTGATCGCCGAGGAGTACAGCCTGTTCTTCGCAAGCGAACTGGACAAGCTGACCCTGAGCGATGAGAGCGGCCGCCAATATCCACTCACCGCCGCCAGCAAGCATGACATCCACGCCATCCCGGGGGCACTCATCCAGCGCTTCGAGTTCGAGCCCTTCACCCTGGAGCTGGAGCTGCGCTACGGCGATGCCCGCACCGCTCTGGTCCGCACCCGCCTCATCAACAATCAGGACGCGCCGCTGACCTTGAACCTCAGCTGGCAGGGTGAGCTGCTCCAGCAGTGGGATGCCAAGAAGACGGTGGCCGAGCAGTACCCGGATTGGACCCGCACCATCAGCCAGAGCGAGCAGGGCATCGAGTTCCAGTTCGGCGAGCTGCGCAGCACCTGGAACATGATGCAGAGCGGCAGCGCCCGCTATCGCATCGATCGCACCCTGCCGACCCGCACCAGGTTGGATGAGAAGGAACTCGGCTATGTGAGCGAGGCCAGCCTCACCCTGGCGGCCAAGGGCCAGCAGGATCTGTACACCCTGCAGAGCTATGTGCACTCGAGCGATGAGGCAAGCCGCTTCGAGCAGAGCCGCCAGGCCCTGCTGGCCAACCCCGCCAACTATTTCGACGACTCCATCCGCCGCTGGGAAGGGTATCTCGAGCTCGGTCTCTCCAATCAGGGGATCGGCGAATCCGAGCGGCGCATCGCGGTCAAGGCGATGGAGACCCTCAACGGCAACTGGCGCTCACCGGCAGGCAACATACTCCACGACGGGGTGACCCCGTCCAACACGGCCCGCTGGTTCGACGGCGTCTGGGCCTGGGACAGCTGGAAGCACGCCTACGCCATGGCCCACTTCAACCCGGAAGTGGCCAAGAACAACGTGCGCGCCATGTATGACTACCAAATTCAGCCCAATGATCCGGTGCGCCCCCAGGACGCCGGCATGGTGATCGACGCCGTCTTCTACAACAAGCTGTCCGATCGGGGCTGTGACGGCGGCAACTGGAACGAGCGCGACACCAAGCCGCCCCTCTCCGCCTGGGCCATCTGGGAAATTTACAGCGCGACCAAGGACAAGGCCTTCATCGCCGAGATGTATCCCAAGCTCCAGGCCTACCACGACTGGTGGTTCAGAGCGCGGGACAACAACCGCAACGGCATCATCGAATACGGTGCCACCAGGCACGTCGAGCACAACGACGAGTTCGGCAATATCACCTTCAAGGTGCAGTACGCCAGCGTGCCAGCCGAGATTGACCTGTCGAGCTGTACCGCCGAGGGGGATGGCTGGTACGCCTGCGCTGGCATGCCGCTCTACCAGAAGGTCTTGAGCGTCGGCGGTTACAGCGACATGGATATAGGTGCCCAGCACGGCGCCGGCTGGGAGTCCGGCATGGACAACGCCGCTCGCTTCGGCTTTATCGAGCAAGATCAACTCAAACGCTACGCCGACAAGACCTATGGCGGTGACATTGCCAAGGCGCGCCAGGACTGGAACGTCGCCTTCTTCGAGAACCACGAGGACGACGGCAGCCTCATCGGCTTCTCCATCGATCAGGAGTCGGTGGAGCTGAACGCCTTCCTCGCCAAGGAGAAGCGCATCCTGGCGGACATGGCGGATCTGCTGGGCAAGCCCGATGACGCAAGCCGCTATCGCGAAGGTGCGACCCAGCTCGCCGGTTACATCAACACCTGCCTGTTCGATGAGGCCTCCGGCTTCTATTACGATCGCCAGATCCATCAAGGGGACGTGGCGGACGCCAACGGCTGCGTCGGCAAGCTGCTGACCGCCCGTGGCCGTGGTCCGGAAGGCTGGAGCCCGCTCTGGGCCGAGGTGGCGGATAAAGAGAAAGCCGCGCGGGTGCGCGAGGTGATGCTGAGCAGCCAGGAGTTCAACACCAAGGTGCCGCTCGGCACGGCGGCCCTGACCAACCCGGCCTATGACCCCAACATCTACTGGCGCGGCCGGGTCTGGCTGGATCAGTTCTACTTCGGGGTGAAGGGGCTGGAGAACTACGGCTATCGCAGCGATGCCCAGGCGCTGGTCAACAAGCTGTTTAGCAATGCCGAGGGGCTGGCGGGCAGTGGCCCCATCCGCGAGAACTACAACCCGGAAACCGGCGCCATGCAGGGGGCCAGCAACTTCAGCTGGAGCTCGGCCCACCTCTATATGCTCTATCGCAACTTCCTTAAAAAAGAGGGCTAATCCCTTCTTCCTGCGGGAATGAGCCAACAAAAAGGCCTCCAGATGGAGGCCTTTTTATCAGGAGGGTCGTTCTTACTTGACGGTGACCCGGGCAAACTTGCGCTTGCCGACCTGATAGACGGCGGTGCCGGCACCGATGAGCGCCTTGCCATCGTCCAGCTTGTCGCCGTCACGCTTGACCGCGCCCTGCTTGATCATGCGCAGCGCCTCCGAGGTGGTCTCCACCAGACCGGCATCCTTGAGCAAGTTGGCGATGGGCAGGCCTTCCCCTTCCAGCGCCAGCTCGACTTCCGGCATCTCGTCCGGGATGGCGTTCTTGGAGAAGCGCTGGGTGAAGTCTTCGTGGGCCGCCTCGGCTGCCGCGGCGTCGTGGTAGCGAGTGATGATCTCTTTGGCCAGCCAGATCTTAACATCGCGCGGGTTCAGGGTACCGGCAGCGATGCCAGCCTTGAAGCCGTCGATCTCGGTCAGCGGGCGGAAGGAGAGCAGCTCGTAGTAGTTCCACATCAGGTCATCTGTGATGGACATGATCTTGCCGAACATCTCGCCCGGGGCATCGTGCACGCCGATATAGTTGGCGGCGGACTTGGACATCTTCTTGACGCCGTCCAGACCCACCAGCAGCGGCATCATCAGCACACACTGGGTCGCCATGCCGGCGTCTTTTTGCAGCTCACGACCCATCAGCAGGTTGAACTTCTGATCGGTACCGCCGAGCTCCACGTCCGCCTTCAGCGCGACCGAGTCATAGCCTTGCAGCAGCGGGTAGAGGAATTCGTGAATGGCGATGGACTGGCCGCCGGAGTAGCGCTTCTTGAAGTCGTCGCGCTCCATCATGCGAGCCACTGTCTGCTTGGCCGCCAGCTTGATCATGCCGGTCGCGCCCAGTTCTTTCAGCCAGGTGGAGTTGTACTCGATGCGGGTCTTGGCGGGATCAAGAATCTTGAACGCCTGCTCCGCATAGGTGAGGGCGTTGTGCTTGATGGCCTCTTCGGAGAGCGGCGGACGGGTGGCGTTCTTGCCGGAGGGATCCCCCACCATGGCGGTGAAGTCACCGATCAGCAGGATGATCTCGTGCCCCAGATCCTGGAAGGTCTTCAGCTTGTTGAGGATCACTGTGTGGCCGAGGTGAATGTCGGGAGCCGTCGGGTCCATCCCCAGCTTGATGCGCAGCGGGCGCCCTTCCTTCAACTTGGCGACAAGTTCTTCTTCCACCAGAATTTCTTCCGCTCCGCGCTTGATCTCGGCTAGCGCCACCTCGAGCTGGGACATTTTTTGACTCTCCAATCACGATTCCACAGGGCCAAACATATTACTGGAATGGCGGGCCAATTGGAAAGGCTGTAAAATCCGACGTTCTTTCTCCTCTCGACCCGTCTGCCTCGATGATTATTTGGAACGCCTTCAACTCTCTTCCTACCTGGCACCGCAAGATGGTGCTGATCCTGAGCATCATGGTGATGATGCTGGCAGCCTGGCCAAGCGAGCAGGCGGTGGCCACCCGGGTCAATGATGACGAGCCCCTCGCCGATGCCTCCCCCCTCGATGACGGCGAGGCGCAGCCCCAGGCCCTGGCACAGAAATCCGCCAAGCCGAGCTATGTCACCAAGCAGGTGAAGGTGCGCGCGGGCGACAACATGCAGGTCATCTTCCAGCGCCTTGGCCTTAGCGCCAGCGATCTCTACCTCATCGCCCAGCTGGAGGCCACCAACCCGCTGCGCACCCTGCAACCGGGTCAGGAACTCACCTTCAAGCTCACCAAGGGCGGCGATCTGCAGAGCCTTTATTACCCTCACAGCCTGGAGCAGGCGCTAAAGGTGAGCCGCAAGGCCGAAGGCTTCATCGCCAAACCGGTCAAACTCGAGCTCGATACCCGCGAGCAGGTGGCCAAGGGCGAAATTCGCTCCAGCTTCTGGGGCGCCGCCGCCGAAGCGGGCATGACCGAAGATCAGATCATGGATCTCGCCGCCATCTTTGGCTGGGACATCGACTTCGCCCAGGACTTGCAACCGGGGGACAGCTTCCGGGTGGTCTATCAGGACAAGTATCAGGATGACGAGCGGGTCGCCTCCGGCGATATCCTGGCCGCCGAGTTCATCAACCAGGGCGCCATCTACCGCGCCGTGCTGAACGAGGATGGCAACTACTACACGCCGGAGGGCAAGGCGATGCGCAAGAGCTTCCTGCGCGCGCCGGTCAACTTCAAATACATCAGCTCCAACTTCAACCCGCGCCGCCTGCATCCGGTCACCGGCAAGGTGCGCCCCCACAACGGCATCGACTATGTGGCGCCGGTGGGCACCCCCATCATGGCCGCAGGCGGCGGCAGCGTGGTGGCGGCCGGTTACAACCAGTTCAACGGCAACTACGTCTTTATCAAGCACGCCGGCAACTTTGTGACCAAATACCTGCACCTCTCCAAACGCACGGTAAACAAAGGCCAGCGGGTCAAGCAGGGGCAGACCATAGGTCTCTTGGGCGGCACTGGCCGGGTTACCGGACCACATCTGCACTATGAATTTGTGGTGGGCGGCGTGCACAAGAACCCGCGCACCCTGAATCTGCCCCAGGCTGAAACCCTGAGTGGACGAGAGCTGGCGAACTTCAGGGCTCAGGCCATGCCCCAGCTCGCCAAACTCGACAGCAACGAGCTGCAGCTGGCGCAGCATAAACAGGACGGTGGCAACATCTAAGCCTGATGGCGGAATCACGTCACCAGGGTGGTGTGGAATGAAGGAGCCTGATATCGGGCCGATATCGGGCACTGACATATGCTCTGGTATCGATTCAGGAGTCCTACCCTTCGTTTCGCACGCATGTTCTCAACAAGCAGAGGCATATCATGACTGAGCGCTATATCGGATTGATGTCGGGGACCAGCCTCGATGGCATAGACGCCGTACTGATCGAAACGGACGGGGATGCCCTGCGGGTCGAGGCGGCGCTCTGTCATCCCTGGCCAGCCGACACCGCCCGCGAGCTGCACGCCCTCTGCGTCCCTGGTGAGAACGAGATCGATCGCATGGGGGTGGCCGACAACCTGGTGGCACGGGAATTTGCCGCCGCCACTCAGGCGCTGCTCAAGAAAGCGGGCCGCGCTCCCGCCGATATTCGCGCCATCGGCTCCCACGGTCAGACCATCCGCCATCGTCCCCACCTGGGTTTCACCCTGCAAATAGGCAATGCCGCTCTGTTGGCCGCCTTGACAGGTATCGATGTCATCGCCGATTTTCGCACCATGGACATGGCCCTCGGCGGCCAGGGGGCGCCCCTGGTACCCGCCTTCCATCAGGCGCTGTTCGCCAAGTCCGGCGCCCTACGGGTGGTGTTGAACCTCGGTGGCATCGCCAATATCTCGGTGCTGCCGGGCACGCCCGACGGGGTTTATGGCTTCGACACCGGCCCCGCCAACACCCTGCTCGATGGCTGGTATCGCCGTCATCACGAGGCGGGTGGCGACTATGATGCGGGCGGTCGCTGGGCGGCCAGCGGCACCCTCGTCCCTGAACTGCTTGCCAGGCTGCTGGCCCACCCCTACTTCGCCGCCCCCTGGCCCAAGAGCACCGGGCGGGAGATGTTTACCCTCGAGTGGCTGGACGGTGAGCTGGCAAGCGATGCCTATGCCCCCGTGGATGTGCAGCGCACCTTGCAGGCGCTGACCTGCCACAGCATAGCCCGCCAGCTGCCTGCACTGGATAACGCCCAGGCCGAGCTCTTCGTCTGCGGCGGTGGCGCTCACAACGCCCCCCTGCTGGCAGAACTCGCCGTCCTGCTGCCTCAGTGGCGCCTCGCCAGTACGGCAGAGCTGGGGCTCGCCCCCGACTGGGTGGAAGGGGCCGCCTTCGCCTGGCTGGCGCAGCGCTTCATTCATCGCGAGCCGGGCAACCTGCCCGCCGTTACCGGCGCCAGCCGCCCAACGGTATTGGGCGCCCTCTATCCCGCCTGAGCAATACCAGCCTCTGCCTCAATCCAGGGAAGGCACAGAGCCCTCCCTACCCCCCCCATACGCCAGCGTCAGCGCCCCGGCCGTTTATTTCTGTGCCGCGGGATAGGCGGTCTATAGGAGCGGCGCCGCACCTTCTTGCAACTCGAGCAACCCCGCCTAACTATTCGTCAAACAGGCTTAGGCCACTTGCTCAGGCACTCGCCTCCCCTCGTCACCCGCTCGCAGCAGACTCTGACGACCGAGCCAATAGCCCTGCAGATAGCCGGATTCCAGCTTGGAGAGATCCTGGGTAAAGCGGGAGACCGGAAAATCGGTCGGCGGCGCTATCACCTCGATCTCGCAATCGGCGGGGGGATGGGCGATGAAGTCGAGGGCTCGATTGTAGGAGCGATCCCGCTCCAGCATAGCCTGCGCCAGTGCCGGCTGGGTTTTCAGCAGCGCCTTCACCACCCAGCAGAATTTGGGTGGCTTCTTGCGATAACCATAGGGCTCGGATAACACCACAGTCATCCGGCGCACACCGCGGCGATAGGCCTCTATCACAGGGATGGAGTCGCTGATCCCGCCATCGGCCATGGGGCGGCCATCGACGCAGGGAGTGTCGTGCTGCACCACAGGCAGCGCGCAGGTGGCGGTCAACACCTGGTCCATGTTATCGGGTCGTACCGGCAGGTAGGCGGCAGCCCCCGTGTTCACATCGGTGGCAACCGCATAGAAAGTGATATCGCGGGCGCAGAAGGCCTCGAGATCCAGTGGAAAACGATGACGACTGGTGTGCCACAGCCAGCCGATATCCACCAGATCCCCCCCTTTCACGAAACGCAGGGGATCGAGGAAATCGCTGCTGCAGGCCAGCTCTGTGATGATGTGGTGGCTGCGGCGCGGCTGCTCGCTCAGGTAGGAGACCAGGTTGGTGGCACCGGCCGACACCCCCATGACCAGATCAAAGGGGTAGTAACGGCTTTCGACGAAGGCATCGAGTACGCCGCTGGCAAAGATGCCGCGCATCGCGCCGCCCTCGACAATCAAAGCGGCAGAGTGGGAACTGAACATGGCAAGGCTCCGTCAGCGGTAATGGGCGCAGGGACTGACCCTGCCCAGTGATGGACGCCTTTATGCAAAACACCAAGACGCCGCAGCGGGGCGGCTCAGGCAAGCGGTTGGCAAGGAGAGGCTACTGCAAACCCGAGAACGTGAAGCAAGTCACAGTATATGCAGCGCAACAACCTTCAAAAAATGAATTTAAATAATAAAAAACATGCAATTTTGGAATGATTTAGGGTGCTAGCGCTTGGCTGACTAACCTCATCAGCCGCGCTACCTTCACTGGCCCACCAGGCTCAGACCCGGTCAATAGGTTGTTGAGGAAGCACAGTGGCCATGGCTGGCGGCAATCCCCCCTCCCTGCACGAGTCACTGGCTTGGACGATCACCGCCGATAAGCTTCGCCACTTAGGTGTTGATGAGGCCCTTGAGCGCCATCGCCTGCGCTTTAAAGAGTTCATGGTCGGAGGCATGGCGGCTCTTGGCCACAGTTATCCACTGCACGCCGGTTTCATCTGCGTGGGCAAACTCGATACGAAACTCATATTTCGCACTCGATAGCAGCGCCATCAATGCCCCCGCCAGGAAAGCGACCATGGGCAGAAAGAGGACGAGAAGCGCACTTTTTGCCTGCTCTTCGGTGGGGATGAAATAGAAGAGCACGCTGGAGGTCACCAGGCCCAGCAACACCATCTTGCGCAGATGATCTTTCCAGCTCAGCACCCTCACCTCGACCCCCTTTATTTTATTCAGGTCATAGCTGTCGTTGTTTATCTGCAATCTGTTATCCGGCTGCCGGATGGAAATAGCACACGCCATGATGAATACCCCTGGATGCGAAAAGCACACGTCAATATGTCTCTTGTCTTGAGATGCCCATTCCGTCGGTGCTGATGAAGATGGAATGGGTGGTCGCATCGGCACTGAGCGAACAGTCATTACCCATACGAGTCACACGCGGCAGATAGTACCGAATGGCGCCAAATTACCAAGGGAATTGAAGAGAAATAGCGACCTGGATCCGATTCGAGGGCCCTGCACCACCCATATGCGGCGCATCACGCCGTACAGGCTCTAGAGACACGCCTCCCATTCAATAACGGGAGGCGCGCTTCGAGCGGCATAGGAGATGCACGGATGGCAGGCAAGAGGCGCCCTGGGGCAGAGCGCCTCACACAGTCAGCGTCCCTAGAAGGCGCCTCTCAGGAAGCGGATCACCTGCCGTTTGACCGGCGCGCACAGGGGCGGCTTGGGAGGCACCAGGTTGATCTGGGCGCGACCGACCCGGGCTTCGCAGCGCAGCAGGATCTGGATGTAGTGGGCGTTGTGACGCTGAATGAACTGGGAGATCTGATAAGCCCACGGCTTGGGAATGCCCCACAGAGTGCTGGCGACGGCGCCGACGATGCAGAAGAAGGCGGGCTCCCGGATACCCATCTTGACCCCATTCTCCAATGCTTCCTTGAGGGAGTGGGAGTGCGCCAGGCAGGTCATGACGTTGACCATAAAGGCCTCATAATCGTCATCTCCGCCGGTGCCGACCCGCGCCGACAGCTCGGTAGCGGGCTGATAACCAAACTGGTAGCCGATGTTTTCCAGCACGGCGTTGCGCTGGCGAATGACCTTGGCATAGAACATCAGCATGGCGGTGCAATCGAGCACCTGGCAGAGCACATCGTGGTGCGGGTGTGTCTTGGTGGGACGGGGGGCGGTCAGCAGCGCTATCTCCTCCGAGATGGCGAGCAGGCCGATCGGCACCGCCGTGCTGATAAATGACAGGTCCACCGACAGCTCGACATCCTGGCTGCTCTCCAGCTGGGCGATGATGACGTGTTCGGCGAACAGGCGGCGCTGGCGGTCGATAAAGGCGCCGTAGACCAGATCCCTGAACTTCTTCTGTGGATAGGGGGTATCGAGCAGGGTCTCGATTGTCATGACGGCGGCGGAGACACGGCCGCGCAGTTGGTATTCAAGGGCGATGGGAAAGTGCTTGCCCAGGCGGGGCGGTGGCCGGTACGAACCCAATCGACAATACATGTCACCCAATACGAAGCCCAGCATATATCCTCCACGGTCAGCTTATGATGATCGCATCGCGATCCTGCTTGCCACCCCTGGGTCTATCTACACCGGTGCACTCAGGTTGCCCGGCAAGGGCCCCTGGCGGCACAACTAATCTTATGATTAATAACAAGTTAAAAAAGCGACTCAGCTCCCATTCAAATTTGTTATTAACTTTTTAGTCAAAAAGTGTGAACTGGGTTGGCCATGGGCCACTGCCGGCGTTGGGATCCAGTGAACGGAGTGCATCATCGCCTCAGTATGCGTGTGAGGAAATAGGCCACCGCGAGCAGCGGCCAGAGGCATAGCCACTGTCCAGGCAGCAGCCACAGCAGGGGCATCGAGGCTACCGTTCCGGCCACCAAGCCCGCCAGCGACCAGCGGACATAACCAAGCGGCGCCCCCAGCCGAAAGTGGCGATCGAGGCGGGAGAGTGTGAGCAGACCGAGACTACCGAGAACCAAACAGGCGCCCAGCAGCAGGGAGATGGCTCCCCCTTCGCTTCCCATGCCCACCAGGGCCGCCAGCCCCAACAGATAGAAACACTGCCTTTTATCGCCACGGCAGATGCTATGGAAGGCATAACCGTTACTGATCGATGGTTAATTCCATAAAGAGGCTGTTGGGGTCGGCCTGATAATCCCCGAACGGTGCGCATTCCCTGAAGCCGTGCTTCTGGTAGAGGCCGTGGGCCGGGGTGAAGAAGGCCATGGAGCCGGTCTCCAGCTTCAGATAGCGATAGCCCCTGCCCCGCGCGATGGCAATCAGGTGGCGCAAGATGGCCGAGCCCACCCCCTTGCCCCTGGCAGTGCCGTGCACCCGCATGGATTTGATCTCACCGCCATCGGCGTCAAGCTCCTTGATGGCACCGCAACCCACCAGGGTCTGCTCGTCGTAGGCGGACCAGAAGGTGATCGCTGGCGCCTTGAGCCCTTCGAGATCCAGCGCATGCTTGCTCTCTGGCGGCGAGACGGCGCGCATGTCATCCAGATGCGCCTGCAAAAAAGCGGCGATCTCGGGGCCGTCGAGGGGGTCGATAACGATCTGCATGGGGTGATCTCCTTATCAAATGGAATGGTGGCGGCCTTGGCGCCGCAGCCAGTGCTTATCAACGAAGGCAAAATGCCAGTCCTTATTGATACGCGATCGATAAAGCCAGATCCAGCCATCCCCCACCGCTTGGCTGGCGATCTGGCTGTCAGCGCCTTGCTGCTGCGCCGTTTCTCATTTCTCGGTCAGAAAATATATGCCAGATCCCATGGCATCTATTAGGCCCCGGCGCCTCCCCTATGGGCTTCTCATGCAAAAGCGGTGAATCATATTTCAGGCACCTGGTTATCTGCGCCAATATGGGCATGGGCTAGCATATTTTCAGTCCACTAGATAGTCCCCTGAACAGGGCCAAAAATACATATCCATTCATAATAATGTCGATTAGCTGCAAGATGGTGCATAGTGTTAACGCTTTATTCACAGTGAACCCCATGGGGAACCGGGCGAAAACCCAGCGCTGACGGCCTCGCAGCGTCGAACATGCTACCTAAGCAGGTAAAGCCCATCTTTTATCGTGAATTGAATAGCAGTTTTGCTATATTTCAGAGCATTGAGCCATCTCATAGAAATGAGATCCCGGTTTGCATCCCGCCCATCCCAACTCCTAGAATCCTCCTGTCTGAAATACTTAACCCAAACCAGACCTCTCTTATCCAATCCTCTTCTTATATGGATTGACACAATAACCGAGGCAGCGGTTGCCGTTTCCTGTTCCACCTATTTGGTTCGCAGGCGATGAGCTGGCGATTGGCAAATCGATATCCCAATCAGCCGAGCTATTTAGGCAGCAGGTCGACAAGCGTGTGGCCAGGGTTAACTTGTACCCCTACATAATATAAAGAAGAGGAGTTTCCATAATGAGTGGCACTATTATCAAGTCCGCCAGAAATACCGAGCACGCCCCCCAGCAGCTGGGTCCTTATACCCAGACAGTGGCCTTCTCTCACTACAACAATATTTCGGCGCAACTGCCCGTCGATCCCAAGACCGGCAAGATGATCGGTAGCGATATCAAGGATCAGGCGAGACAGTGCCTCACCAATATCAAGGCCATCGTCGAGAGCATCGGCCATGTGATGGACGACACAGTGAAAATCACCGTCTTCCTCAAGGAGATCGCCGATCTGGACGCGGTCAATGCCGTGTATGCGGAATTCTTCCCAAGCTATGTGCCAACCCGCACCGTGCTCGCCGTGGCCGCCCTGCCGATGCATGCCCTGGTGCAGATGGACGCCATCATCTCCAACGGCGAAGGCACCTTCCCCCAGGCACCTTGCGCCCTGGTGAAACTCGCCCGCAACAGCGACAAGGCGCCGCAAAGCCCGCTCTATACCCAGACCGTCGCCTTCTCCCACTACAACAATATCGCGGCACAGCTGCCCATCGATCTGGCATCGGGCAAGCTGGTCGAGGGTGGCATCAAGGCACAGGCGGCCCAGTGCCTGGCCCATATCAAGGCCGTGCTTGAGAATATCGATGTGCCCTTCGACGACATCGTCAAGGTCACCATTTATCTGCAGAACCTCGCGGACATCGACGCCGTCAACGAGGTCTATCGCACCTTCTTCCCGGACTCCGCCATCGCTCGCGCCGTCGCCTACCTGCCGGCCCGCTCCGTGATCGCCGCCTCCGCCCTGCCCATGGGCGCCCTGGTGCAGATGGATGCCGTGGTCTCTCACGGTGACGGCACCCCGCCGCAACTGGTGGAAGACAGACACGGCCTGGTGATCCGCGCCCGCAACACCGACAAGGCGCCGCGCAGCCCCCTGCACACCCAGACCGTCGCCTTCTCCCACTACAACCATATCGCGGGCCAGCTGCCGCTGGATATGGCCACCGGCAAGGTGCTGACCGGCTGTGTCAAAGAGCAGACCGCCCAGTGCCTCGGCCATATCAAGGCCATCGTCGAGAGCATCAACCATGTGATGGACGATATCGTCAAGGTCAATATCCAGGTGAAGAACATCGAAGATCTGGAGGCGGTCAACGCCATCTATACCCAGTATTTCCCGAGCTATCACCCCGCCCGCACCGTGATCGGCGTGAGCGAGCTGCCCGCCGGCGCCCTGGTGCAGATGGATGTCGTGATGTCCAATGCGGAAAGCACCCCGCCGCAGGTGTAAGTGTTGCCGTAAATAAAAAAGAGACCGGCTAATGCCCGGTCTCTTTTTACGTAACACGATGGGAAATTATTAAAAATCGCGAACATCCAATTACGCTTCACGCGTCGAACTTACAGGCCTATCTAACAGATGGGAATTGTAATATTAATAGATCCTATAAGTTATACATTGTCGTTATTATTAACTATTTGGTTGATTTTTCTTGTTGGAGTTATCCTCAGCATTTGGCTCACTAAGTAAACCTATAAGTGCCTTCTTTAATGCCTCAGGCCTTCCTGTAAATATTTGATACCCACCAATCGCCAAAGATAAAAATACTGCAAATATTGAAATCCAATATGACATTTTCGAATCAGAAAGATATTCATCTACTAAGAGATTTTTTTGATGCAGTTCATCCACAAGATTATTAATATCATTTCGAATTTTCGGGTAGTTTTCATCAGTCTTTATTCTTATATTTTCAAAATAATCCTTTTGCCCAATTTGCAGCTTATCAAATGGGTTTATTTCCTCATATTCATTCATAATTGACTCTAACTTTGGCAAGAGTTCCTTCTCATTATTTATAAATGCAGACACTCGTACATCATCAAGCACTGAAGATAGAGCAATTGTTTTTGGATAATACTCAGCCTTTGATGATAAAATTATTTTAAAATCACTAATCTTGGGCTGATTAGCGAATGCTTGCTTGATTGCTCTCAAGTCGCCATCATTTGAAATAATCAATGATATATCTTTTTGCAAAAGAGTTTTATCAATATATTTACCATCTTCAAGAAACAACATCATAATACTAAACATAATAGAAAAAACACTCACAGAGAACATCCACAAATACAATCTTGATGTTCTACTTCTAGCTTCTATTTTTTCAATTATAGCTTTTTGATAAAGGAGCTCTCGATTTCTAAACCTCTTAAACTCTTCATAATTTTCTTTTTTTTGCATGTTTTCTTTATTTCTTTCCATGTCATAATGCATAATATTAAAATCCATAATTAAAATTGACTTATGTAATATTATAACTGGTGCAGAATATTCTACTACTCCCTAGTATCTAGCGCTTTCAGTAATAAAAAATGATACAAAAATACCTTTGTAGATGATGATTTTTCCATACATAAAGATATACACTTGCCTATAAAATAGGTTAACAATCTCTCATGGTTTGCGATTTAAATCGTATCGCCAGCTGTATTCTCGACCTTCAACACAAGCAGCCCTGAATGGCACCAAGATAGAAGCATGTTGAAGAAAAAATTTCAGAATATCAAGCAACTTGCTTATTATTCACCAGCGATTATCTCTATATTAACAAAAAACGCCCCCTATCTTGCGATGGAGGGCGTTTTATCGTTCTGGCTATTGGGCCCTAAGCGGCCCAATGTTCAGCGATTACAGGGGCTGTTACAGGGACTCTGCGGTCGCAACCACGTTTTCCACGGTAAAGCCGAATTCCTTGAACAGCAGCTCGGCCGGTGCGGACTCACCGAAGGTGCGCATGCCGATGATCTTGCCGTTCAGGCCCACGTACTTGTACCAGTAGTCGGCGATGCCCGCTTCGATGGCGACGCGCTTGGTCACGGAGGACGGCAGTACGGATTCCTTGTACTCGGCGGATTGGGCGTCGAACACGTCGGTGGCCGGCAGGGAAACCACGCGCACGGCACGGCCCTTGGCGGTCAGTTCAACGTAGGCAGCCACGGCCAGCTCCACTTCGGAACCGGTGGCGATCAGGATGATCTCCGGGGTACCGGCACAATCCTTCAGCACATAACCACCCTTGGCGACGTCGCCCAGCTGCTGGGCAGTGCGGTCCATCTGGGCCAGGTTCTGGCGGGAGAAGATCAGGGAAGTCGGGCCGTCGGTACGCTCGATGGCGTGCTTCCAGGCGATGGCGGATTCCACCTGATCGCACGGACGCCAGGTGCTCATGTTCGGGGTCAGACGCAGGGAGGCGATCTGCTCAACCGGCTGGTGAGTCGGGCCATCTTCACCCAGACCTATGGAGTCGTGGGTGTAAACGAAGATGGCGCGCTGCTTCATCAGGGCGGCCATGCGCAGGGCGTTGCGAGCGTATTCCATGAACATCAGGAAGGTCGCGCCGTAAGGAATGAAGCCACCGTGCAGGGCGATGCCGTTCATGATGGCGGACATGCCGAACTCACGTACACCGTAGTGGATGTAGTTGCCTGAGGCGTCGTCGTTGGTCAGGGACTTGGAACCGGACCACATGGTCAGGTTGGACGGCGCCAGATCCGCGGAACCACCCATGAACTCGGGCAGCAGCTTGCCGAAGGCTTCCAGAGCATTCTGGGACGCTTTACGGGTGGCGATCTTGGCCGGGTTGGCTTGCAGGGCTTCGATGATCTTGGCAGATTCTGCGGCCCAGTTGGCCGGCAGCTCGCCAGTGGTACGACGCTTGAACTCGGCAGCCAGGGTCGGGTGCGCGGCTTCATAGGCGGCAAACTTGGCAGCCCAGTCGGCTTCCAGCTTGGTGCCCTTCTCTTGAGCATTCCACTCGGCGGCGATGTCAGACGGGATGACGAAGGGCGCGTGGTCCCACTTCAGGAAGGCACGGGCGGCGGCGATCTCGTCGTTGCCCAGCGGTGAGCCGTGGCAATCGTGGGAGCCGGACTTGTTCGGGGAACCGTAACCTATGATGGTGCGGCAGCAGATCAGGGTCGGCTTGCCGGTCTCGGCCTTGGCGGCTTCGATGGCGGCATTGATGGCTTCCGGGCTGTGACCGTCCACGGCCGGGATAACGTGCCAGCCGTAGGCTTCGAAGCGCTTGGGAGTGTCATCGGTGAACCAGCCTTCGACATGACCGTCGATGGAGATGCCGTTGTCATCCCAGAAGGCAATCAGCTTGCCCAATTGCAGGGTACCGGCCAGGGAGCAAGCCTCGTGGGAGATACCTTCCATCAGGCAACCGTCGCCCATGAAGGCGTAGGTGTAGTGGTCGACGATGTCGTGACCCGGCTGGTTGAACTGTTCGGCCATGGCCTTCTCGGCGATCGCCATGCCCACGGCATTGGTGATGCCCTGACCCAGCGGGCCAGTGGTGGTTTCGATGCCAGGAGCATAACCGTACTCCGGGTGACCCGGGGTGCGAGAGTGCAGTTGACGGAAGTTCTTCAGGTCATCGATGGAGAGGTCGTAACCGGAGAGGTGCAGCAGGGAGTACAGCAGCATGGAGCCGTGGCCGTTGGAGAGAATGAAACGGTCGCGGTCGGCCCACTTGGGGTTGTTCGGGTTATGTTTGAGGTGGCCACGCCACAGCACTTCGGCGATATCTGCCATTCCCATGGGGGCGCCCGGGTGACCGGAGTTGGCTTTTTGAACGGCATCCATACTCAATGCGCGAATGGCATTGGCAAGCTCTTTACGAGAAGGCATCTGTATCTCCTGCGATTGCTTCATTTGATGGCCAAGAATAAGGCGCGTTATTGTCCCAGCAGGGCGCGCGGCGTGCAAATGTTATCTGGGCGAATAAAGTGGCTTTGGGAGCACAATCGCTTTTCTTGGCCAGGAAAACGATTCAATCATGCCCCTCGGCTACCCCAAATGGGGTGATCGACCGGACAAGGCCGACTCGGGCGGCGCCAAACCAAAATAGTGCTGGCAATCACCCATTGGCCTAATTAAAATAGACGTCCAGATGTAGATACCTCTACAAAGAACCTGTCATTTTCCGGTTATGGCCAAGGCGATAACCCCACACGATTGAGAACCAAACATGGCAAAGCTGTTTACTTCCGAGTCGGTCTCCGAAGGCCATCCCGATAAAATCGCCGACCAGATCTCCGATGCGGTACTGGACGCCATCCTGGTGCAAGACACCAAGGCACGCGTCGCCTGCGAGACCCTGGTCAAGACTGGCATGGTGATGGTAGCCGGCGAAGTGACCACCTCTGCCTGGGTCGATATCGAACAGATCGTGCGCGACACAGTGCGCGAGATCGGTTACACCCACTCCGACATGGGCTTCGATGCCGACTCCTGCGCCGTGCTGAACGCCATCGGCAAGCAGTCCCCCGACATCAACCAGGGTGTTGACCGCAGCGACCCGTACGAGCAGGGCGCCGGTGACCAGGGCCTGATGTTCGGTTACGCCACCAACGAAACCGACGTGCTGATGCCAGCCCCCATCACCTACTCCCACCTGCTGGTCAAACGCCAGGCCGAAGTGCGCAAGAACGGCACCCTGCCGTGGCTGCGTCCGGATGCCAAGAGCCAGCTGACCTTCGCCTACGACGACGCAGGCAAGATCCTGGGTGTGGATGCCGTGGTGCTCTCCACCCAGCATTGCGAGTCCGTCAGCCACAGCGATCTGGTGGAAGCGGTACGCGAAGAGATCATCAAGCCGGTACTGCCGACCGAGTGGATCACCAAGGACACCAAGTTCTTCATCAACCCGACCGGCCGTTTCGTTATCGGCGGCCCCATGGGTGACTGCGGTCTGACCGGTCGCAAGATCATCGTCGACACCTACGGCGGCATGGCCCGTCACGGTGGTGGCGCCTTCTCCGGCAAGGATCCGTCCAAGGTGGACCGCTCTGCCGCCTACGCCGCTCGCTACGTGGCCAAGAACATCGTTGCCGCGGGTCTGGCGGATCGTTGTGAAGTGCAGGTCTCCTACGCCATCGGCGTGGCCGAGCCGACCTCCATCAGCGTCGAAACCTTCGGCACCGGCAAGGTTGCCGAGGAGCTGCTGGTGAAACTGGTTCGCGAGCACTTCGAGCTGCGTCCGTACGGCCTCATCGAGATGCTGGATCTGAAACGCCCCATCTACCAGGCTACCGCCGCCTATGGCCACTTCGGTCGCGACGAGTTCCCCTGGGAGAAGACCGACAAGGCCGCCCTGCTGCGCGACGTCGCCGGTCTGTAATGTCCCAAGGCATGAGCCTGTGATAAAAGGGGAGCTTGGCTCCCCTTTTTGCTTTTTCGCCGCTCGACAGGATTGCCCATGACTGCCCTCCCCACCCCCGATGCCCTGCTCGCCGCGCGCGTCGACGCCTGCTTCTCGCAGGCCGAGGCACGTCTCGGCCGCGCCTTCCCGCGCCCGCGCATTTATCTGAACATGCGTGGCCGGGCGGCGGGCTCAGCGCGGCTGCAAACCTGGGAGCTTCGCTTCAACCCGGCGCTCTATCAGGCCAACCAGCAGGCCTTCATGGAGGAGGTGGTGCCCCACGAGGTGGCGCACCTGCTGGTCTATGCGCTCTGGGGAGAGGGGCGCGGCAAGAACCGGGTGCTGCCCCACGGCCGCCAGTGGCAGTCGGTGATGCGGGAGGTGTTCAACCTCGAACCCAGAACCACCCACAGCTTCGATCTCGCCGTGCTGAACCAGAATACCCAGCCCTATGCCTGCGCCTGCCAGCAGCATCAGCTCTCGATACGCCGTCACAACAAGGTGCAACGGGGTGAGGCGCGCTACCACTGCCGCCGCTGCCGCCAGCCACTGGTGCACCAGCCGGAAACGAATTGAGCCAACCTGTGTCGCGTCCCTGTGTTAGGGTGCCCACCTTCTTCATCCACCTGTTTCATGTTCAAGGATCTTCATGTCTCGCCCCTCCCGTGTTTTTGGCCTTCCCCTGCTCTCCCTTGGCCTGACCCTGCTGGTCAGTACGCCGCTCCAGGCGCAAGAGGCCCAGACCTTCCGCGCCGCCAAGCAGGATCTCGTCAAGCTCTATCAGAGCCATCCCAGCACCTTCTACTGCGGCTGCAACATCAAGTTCAGCGGCAAGAAGATGGCGCCGGACTGGGAGAGCTGCGGCTACTTGCCACGCAAGCAGGCCAATCGCGCCGCCCGTATCGAGTGGGAGCACGTGGTGCCCGCCTGGGAATTTGGCCACCAGCTGCAGTGCTGGCAGGAAGGGGGTCGCAAGAACTGCGGCAAGAGCGCCGAGTTCAACAAGATGGAGGGAGACATGCACAACCTCTTCCCCGCCATCGGCGAGGTGAACGGCGATCGCGCGAACTACCGCTTCTCCGACTGGAACGGCAAGCCGAACCAGTACGGCAAGTGCCAGATGCTGGTGGACTTCAAGGAGCAGCGCGTGCAGCCGCCCAAGGGGCCGGTGCGTGGCCAGATCGCCCGCGCCTACCTCTACATGGGGGAGCAGTACGGGCTGCGCCTGGCCGCGCAACAGCGTAAACTGTTCGAGGCCTGGGACAGGCAGTACCCGGCGGATCGCTGGGAGTGCGAGCGCAACCGCCGCATCGGCAAGCTGCAAGGCAATACCAATCCTTTCATTGAAAAGCAGTGCCAGTGACCCCATTTGACCGGGAAGGAGATAAGCTCCTTCCCTTGTAACAAGCGGCTCCAGCCCTGCCCGACATGCTGCCAGCAGGCTTATCCATTACATCCAGACCGGATTTAATCGCATTCGATAATGGTTTTACGATGCAGATGAACCACTAAATGGCAGTCTGGCAACAGATTGAGCCGCTTAAATGTTATTTCAGAGACAAATAGACAGCATGCGCATCCCACGTATCTATGAGCCGGCCTCCCTGCAGGTCGGTCAGACCCTGGCCCTGTCGGAAGACGGTGCCAACCACATCGGCCGGGTGCTGCGCATGCAGCCGGGCCAGCAGCTCGAGCTGTTCAATGGCGACGGCAACCAATACCCCGCCACCATAGCGAGCGTCGGCAAGAAATCGGTGGAAGTGCACATCGACAGCTGCGACACCCAGTCGGTGGAATCGCCGCTCGCCATCCATCTCGGCCAGGTCATCAGCCGCGGCGACAAGATGGACTTCACCATCCAGAAATCCGTGGAGCTCGGCGTCACCTGCATCACCCCCCTGTTCTCCGAGCGTTGCGGCGTCAAGCTGCCGGCCGACAGGTTGGAGAAGAAGCGCGAGCAGTGGCAGAAGGTAGTGATCAGCGCCTGCGAGCAGTGCGGCCGCAACCTGGTGCCCGAGGTGCGCATGCCCATGGAGCTGGATGCCTGGCTCGCGGAAGAGACCCAGGAGCTCAAGCTCAACCTGCACCCCCGCGCCGAGTACAGCATCAACACATTGCCGGTACCCGAGCATGGCGTGCGCCTGTTGATTGGCCCCGAAGGCGGCTTGTCCAGCGACGAAATTGCCCGTACCGTGCAGGAAGAGTTCAAGGAGATGTTGCTCGGGCCTCGGGTGCTGCGCACCGAAACCGCTGCCCTGACCGCCATCACGGCGTTGCAGTGCCGCTTTGGCGATCTGGCCTGAAACCTGTCCAACGTCTTGCTGCGAGGTCGTGATCAAGGCCCCTGCGCCGTTCGCGGCCTCTCGTGACAGAGCTTGAACAGGTTCTGATAATCTCAAACGCAATCGCGCCACAAGAAGGAATCTCGGATGACCATCAAACTCGGCATCGTGATGGACCCCATCTCGGCCATCAACATCAAGAAAGACTCCAGCTTCGCCATGCTCGAAGAGGCACAGAAGCGCGGCTACGAGCTCTTCTATCTGGAGATGTCGGATCTCTACATGGAGGCGGGTCGCGCCTTCGGCACCATGCGCCCGCTCAAGGTGCAGTACGACTACGCCAACTGGTTCGAACTCGGTGAGGTCATCGATCAACCCCTCTCTACCCTCGACGTGATCCTGATGCGCAAGGATCCGCCGTTCGATACCGAGTTCATCTACGCCACCTACATGCTGGAGCGGGCCGAGGACGAGGGCACCCTCATCGTCAACAAGCCCCAGAGCCTGCGTGACGCCAACGAGAAGCTCTACACCGCCTGGTTCGCCGAGCACACCCCGACCACGCTCGTCACTCGTCGCGCCGACAAGCTGCGCGCCTTCCACGCCGAGCACAAGGACGTGATCCTCAAACCCCTGGATGGCATGGGCGGCGCCTCCATCTTCCGCATGAAGGAGGACGATGCCAACGTCGGTGTCATCATCGAGACTCTTACAGAACATGGGAGTCAGTACTGCATGGCGCAGACCTATCTGCCCGCCATCAAGGACGGCGACAAGCGGGTGCTGGTGGTGGACGGTGAACCCGTGCCCTACTGTCTGGCTCGCATCCCGGCGCAAGGAGAGACCCGTGGCAACCTGGCGGCGGGTGGCCGTGGTGAGGCGCGCCCCTTGAGCGAAGCGGACTGGGCCATCGCCCGCGCTGTCGGTCCGACCCTCAAGGCCAAGGGCCTCATCTTCGTCGGCCTCGACATCATCGGCGATCGGCTGACCGAGATTAACGTCACCAGCCCCACCTGCATCCGCGAGATCGAGGCGGCCTTCGACGTCTCCATCACCGGCATGCTGATGGACGCCATCGAGCGCCGACTGGGACGCTGACAGCCCAACGGGTCGGCGCCTGCCGCTTATCCGGCGGCGCCGACCCGACAGGCAAACACAACAGGGGCCCTCGCGGCCCCTGCTCTGTTTATGTCGTGGGTACTCTGTGCGCCAGCGCCCAGGCTTGTGCTCATGGGTGCGAAAAAAGCGGTTTTGCCCGCCGCCGTCAACTGCCATAATCACCCCAAATACCTTTGCACTATTTGGCCCTATGCAAACACTGCAAAATCACTATCTGCTCGCCATGCCGAGCCTCTCAGACGCCTATTTCGAGCGCTCTCTGGTCTATCTGTGTGAACACAGCAGCGAGGGCGCCATGGGCCTTGTGGTCAACATCCCGGTCGACATGTCCCTCGATGCCATGCTGGCCAAGCTCAACCTGAGCCCGCCCGATACCCAAGAGATGAAGCAGCCCGTGCTGCAGGGTGGCCCTGTGCACGGGGATCGCGGCTTCGTGCTGCACAGCTTCCGGCCCGGTTTCAACTCCACCCTGCAGGTGAGCGACGAGATGATGGTCACCACCTCCAAGGACATTCTGGAGACACTCGGTACCGACGAGGCACCGAGCCACTGGCTGGTGGCCCTGGGCTATGCCGGCTGGAGCGCGGGCCAGCTCGAGCAGGAGCTGGTGGACGGCGCCTGGCTGGTGATCCCCCCCAATGCGGATCTGGTGTTCAAGACTCCCATCAGCCAGCGCTGGCAGC
This sequence comes from Aeromonas lusitana, assembly GCF_002812985.1. GTDB lineage: Bacteria > Pseudomonadota > Gammaproteobacteria > Enterobacterales > Aeromonadaceae > Aeromonas > Aeromonas lusitana. The sequence goes on along the minus strand of NZ_PGCP01000032.1, from coordinate 12,651 downwards.
AAGCTGCCGCCAGTATCGGGGTCAATCCTCTGCACCTCTCCAGTCAGGTGGGGCATAGCTAGCCTTCTCCAAGCGGGCCCTCGGGCCCCTTCTACCCATTCAGTTTTAAGGAACTCCATGTCATCACGCAGCATCATGGGCTTTGACTACGGCACCAAGAGTATCGGCGTCGCCATCGGCCAGGAGCTCACCGGCACGGCCCAACCCCTTCGCTCCCTCAAGGCGAACGACGGCGTGCCCAATTGGGACGAAATAGAGAAGCTGCTCAAGGAGTGGCAACCGGATCTGTTGGTGGTGGGTCTGCCGCTCAACATGGACGGCACGGATCAGGAGATCACGGTGCGGGCCCGCAAGTTCGGCAATCGTCTGCACGGCCGCTTCGGCAAGCAGGTGGAGTTCAAGGACGAGCGGCTCACCACCACGGATGCCCGCGCCCGCCTGTTCGAGCGCGGCGGCTACAAGGCGCTCGACAAGGGCAGCGTGGACGGGGTCTCGGCCCAGCTCATCGTCGAAGCCTGGATGGAGGAGCAGTACGGCTGAGTCTGCCTTGCGCGGATACCAATAAAAAACGCCGGAGCCTTGGGCTCCGGCGTTTTCATTTGCGCCTTGATGTCTCTACTTATCCAGCTGCTGCAGGATCCGGTAGGCCGCCTCGATGCGCGCCGCATTGGGGTAGTTGCGATTCGCCAGCATGACGATGCCGATCCCCTTGGCGGGCACGAAGGCCACGTAGGCGCCAAAGCCATTGGTGGAGCCCGTCTTGTTAAACAGGGTGCTGGCCCTGGCCGGGGCTGGCTTGAGCACTGGGGTCACCTTCTGGGGCTTTAATACCATGTCGTTGCTGTTGCCGGCCTGCAGGGTTTCAAGGCCAAGGGGATAGTCATACATCTCCCAGCCCAGCCCCTGGGTCATGGGCCCCACCGAATAGAGGCCGGTGTGGGTCAATGAGATGGCGTTTTGCAGTCGCTTGTCACGCTGGGCACTGATATTCGCCTCGACCATATTCGCCTCGACAAAGCGGAGCAGATCCTGGGCCGAGGTCTTGATGCCATACGCCTCGGCGGCAAGCGCGCCGGGGTTGACCCGGATGGCCTTGTCGCTCTTGTCATAGCCAAAGGCATAGTGCGCCATGGCCGCCTCGGGCACCTTGATGTAAGTGTGTTTCAGGCCGAGTTTGGGCAGCAGGGTCTGCTCCATCAACTGCTCGAACGGCTGACCCTGGCTGCGGGCCGCCAGATGGCCGAACAGGCCTATGCTGGGGTTCGAATACTGGCGATGGGTACCGGCCGGATAGGCGGGTGACCACTGCCGGTAATAAGCCTGCATGCTGGCATCTGAGTTCACCTCATCCGGGAACTGCAAGGGCAAGCCACCGGCGCTGTAGGTGGCAAGCTGCCCCATGGTCACCCGATCAAAGGCACTGCCCTTGAGAGCAGGATCGATCTTGCTCACCCAGTCATCCAGGCGAAAATGGCCCCCGGCGACCCCATAGGCCCCGAGCGTCGCGGTAAGCGTCTTGCTGACCGAACCAATCTCGAACAGGGTCTGATCGTCGACTCTGGCCCCCGTCGCCTTGTTGGCCAGACCATAGTGAAAGAGATGGGCCTTGCCATCTTTGAGCAGGGCCACCGCCATCCCCGGGATCTTGTGCTGTGTCATCACGGGCTGGATGGTCTCATCCACCAGCTGGCGCAGCGCTGCAGGTTCGGTGGCGGCCTGGGTCAGGCCGGCCCACAGCAGCGAGGTCACCGCCAACCAGTTCATGCCCTGTCGTTGTTGCATCGATTCATCCTCTCATCTGTCTGGATTGCCGCAGGCGCGGCGAAAAAGTGGGGCAAGCTTAGCGCCACTGCATGTGCCGGGTATGCGCTTGTGTGAAGTCTGGGTGAAGTCCTCGTCCGGATAAGCACAAATCCGCCTCTGCCGACCCTCCATCATCCACAAGAAAAAGGGGAGCCAACGGCTCCCCTCTCTGATGACGACGATCTGATCGTCCACCCTGCCAAGCGGGGCCTTACGCCTGCTTGCTCTTGGGGGGATTGTCCCAGATCCCCTCTTCCAGCTGGCTGCGCAGCTCGGGGTACTTGTTGGCATCGAAGGTGGGCACCCGGCCCAGCTTGAGCTGATCGTTGTAATCCTTGGCCAGCTTGATGGCGACCCCGGAGAGCAGCAATATGGCTACCAGGTTGACGATGGCCATCATCCCCATGGAGACGTCTGCCAGCGCCCACACGGTCGGCAGCTCGCCCACCGAGCCGAACATCACCATGCCCAGCACAAACATGCGAAACAGCATCAGGCCGCCCTTGTGGTTGTGCTCGAGGAACACCAGGTTGGTCTCGGCGTAGGAGTAATTCGCCACTATGGAGGTGAAGGCGAAGAAGAAGATGGCCGCCGCGATGAAGATGTTGCCACCGCCGCCGATCTGGGAGGAGAGCGCGCGCTGGGTCAGCTCCACGCCGGTCACCCCTGAACCCGGTTCGAATTGGCCGGACATCAGGATAATGGCCGCGGTACAGGTACAGATGACGATGGTGTCGAGGAACACCCCCAGCATCTGCACATAACCCTGGGAGGCCGGGTGCGGCGGATAGGGAGTGGCGGTGGCAGCGGCGTTCGGGGCCGAGCCCATGCCCGCTTCATTGGAGAAGAGACCGCGCTTGATGCCGTTGATCATCGCCTGGGAGATCGCATAGCCCATGGCGCCAGAGCCGGCCTGCTCGATGCCAAACGCCGACTTGATGATGAGGGAGAACACATGGGGCAGCTCGCCGATGTTCATGATCACCACGAACAGCGCCATCAGGATATAGGCCATCGCCATGAAGGGCACCACCAGCTCGGCGAAGCGGGCGATGCCGCGAATGCCGCCGAAGATGATGAGGCCGGAGAGCACCACCAGGGCCAGGCCGCTGACCCAGTCAGGGATGCCGAAGGCCACGTTCATGGCCAGGCTGATGGAGTTCGCCTGCACCGCATTGAACACCAGACCGAACGCCAGCAGCAGACAGAGGGAGAAGACCACCCCCATCCAGCGCATGCCAAGACCGCGCTCCATGTAGTAGGCCGGGCCGCCACGGTAGTTGCCGTCCTCGTCCTTCACCTTGTAGAGCTGGGCCAGGGTACTTTCCACGAAGGCGGTGGCCATGCCGATAAAGGCGATCAGCCACATCCAGAAGATGGCGCCAGGGCCACCGAGATAGATGGCTACGGCGACGCCCGCCAGATTGCCGGTCCCGACCCGGGCCGCCAGACTGGTACACAGGGCCTGGAAGGAGGAGATGCCGGCACTGTCGGATTTGCGGCTATTGCGCAGTACCGAGAACATGTGGCCGAAGTGGCGAACCTGGATAAACCCCAGGCGGAAAGTGAAAAAGATCCCGACCCCGATGAGCAGGTAGATGAGCACGGCTCCCCACATCAGGTCATTAATCATTGCGATCAAGGTGTCCATAATTCTCTCGTTGTTATCACATCCATGGTCAGTCTGCGCTGACCGCTCTCTGTCCGTTTCCGAATTAGCAATGCGCTAAAGGGGCGGAATCTAGCATAGGGAGCGAGTTCAGAATAGTGATTCAGCTCACCGGGAAGACAAAAAACGAACAATCCGAGCCAATAAAGCTTCATTTAGCACGCAAAATTTCAACAAAACTTGATGCCATATCCATCGCACGACCAATAAGCCTCAAAGGAGCACCTTTTATCTTTCCCGACCAGGCAGGGAAGTGACGTCATGGATCGGCTTATCGGGAGGCAAGCGTTTATATCCATACCCGGCCGTCACCCGGGTTGTAACGCAAAACGTTTTACACGTAATTAAATTTCAAGTAGCTGACGAAAGTATTTATGTGATCGGCTTAACATATTTGAGAATCAACTAAAAAATTTGCATTTATTCAGGCCTGGCTAAGCCGCGGGACAAATCACTAAAATAGTTATTTATCATGAGGTTACACCCATACTACGCCCCCCACTCCAGCGACTGGACGAGAAGCATACACCCCCCCCTATTGCAGGATGCGCCACATCCGTATTAATTAGGCAGGCAATGGTGATGGGTCACTCCCATCGCGCTTTTCTGAGCCTGAGTCGCCGGAATTTTGTAATTTAATTTCAGAACTGTCCTCTCACGCCCGCAACCCCCGAGCCTGCGCCCTCACCAAGAGAGTGCGCCCTCATAAAGAGATGATATTTGCCATGGCCGATAAATTAACCCAGCTGAAAGCCCTGACCACGGTAGTTGCCGACACCGGTGATATCGAAGCCATCAAGCGCTACCAGCCCATCGATGCCACCACCAACCCTTCCCTGGTGTTGAAGGCATCCGAGATCCCCGAATACGCGGCGCTGATCGAAGACGCCATCAACTGGGCCAAGGCCCAGAGCCAGGACAAGGCACAGCAAATCATCGACGCGGGCGACAAGCTGGCGGTCAACATAGGTCTGGAAGTGCTGAAAATCGTTCCGGGCCGCATCTCCACCGAGGTGGATGCCCGTCTCTCCTTCGATACCGCTGCCAGCATCGCCAAGGCCCGCAAGCTGATCCGTCTCTACAACGAAGCCGGCATCAGCAACGATCGCATCCTGATCAAGCTGGCCTCCACCTGGGAAGGCATCCGCGCCGCCGAGGTGCTGGAGAAAGAAGGTATCCAGTGCAACCTGACCCTGCTGTTCTCCTTCGCCCAGGCCCGTGCCTGTGCCGAAGCCGGCGCTTTCCTGATCTCCCCGTTCGTCGGTCGCATCCTCGACTGGTACAAGGCCAAGCACAACCGTGACTACACCGCGAGCGAAGATCCGGGCGTGGTCTCCGTTACCGCCATCTACGACTACTACAAGCAGCACGATTACCAGACAGTGGTGATGGGTGCGAGCTTCCGCAACACCGGCGAGATCCTGGAGCTGGCCGGTTGCGACCGCCTGACCATTGGCCCTGCCCTGCTGGAAGAGCTGAGCAAGAGCGAAGGCGCCGTGGTACGCAAGCTGAACTACACCGGCGAGCGCAAGGCCAAGCCGACCCCCATGACCGAAGCCGAATTCCGCTGGGAGCTGAACCAGGACGCCATGGCCGTCGAGAAGCTGGGTGAAGGCATCCGCATGTTCGCCGTCGATCAGGGCAAGCTGGAAACCATGCTGGCCAGCCGTCTCTAAGAGGCGCTGACCGGGTTGGTCCAGCACAGCGGCCTCTGAGCCGCGTCTGACTGGCCACCCACCCCGATAAAAACCGGACTCCCGCGAGGGCAGTCCGGTTTTTTTATGGGCCCTTTCCGGTTGTCACAAGCTCGTCACAAAAACGTTTTATTTTCAAAGCCACCGTGTTATACGGATGGTGACAACCATAAAACCAAGGAGGGAGCCATGGACATGTTCAACTTCGATTTTGACGAGGTCGTTGAGCTGGGTTCACGTAGCCGCGGGACATCGGGAAAGAAGCGTAAATGGCGTGAGATTGAGGCGCTTAAAGACAAGCACCGCCTGCAGAAGGAGCTGCAGTCCATCGACATCGCCTACGAGGGTTCGGAAGAGCTGGAGCTGTAACAGAGCGAGGGGAGCGGCAGTGCCAAGAGCTGCGCCCTCATGCCAACCAGAGCGCCAATCCAGGCTCGATGGAGCCGATACGGTAAAACAAAACGCCCCGATCAGATCGGGGCGTTGCTTTTGGTGTTAAGCATCAGGAAGAGAGGGGCAGGGAGAGCTGCTTGGCCAGCGCCTGGAAGTGCTGGCTTATCTCGGCCCCGAACAGGGGATCGTTGGCGGCCCGGTTTTGCCAGACCTGTTCGAGGTGACGCCAATCGTCCTCGGTCAGGGAGTCCCGCAGGTGGGGGAAGATCACCGCTTCCTCATAGTTCATGTGCGCCTCCTGCTGTTCGATGAACTGCTCCAGCCGCGCCGTGAACTGATCCAGCGGGATAACCGCATCCATCAGGATCATCTCCACCATCTCCTTGAGCTCGGTGCCTGCCTCCAGCAGCTTGGCATGCTCCTCGTGCAATCGGTTCGCCACCTCCCCCTCCACCACCCGGTATTTCAGGTAGTAGTCATAGATGAGGTCCTCCTTGGGATGGTGGTATTTGTCAGACACCTCCCGCAGGTAATCCACCACGTCCCGGATCAGGAAGTAGCTGATCCTCTGCTCACTGCGAATGGCGGCCAGCTTGTATTTCAGCAGTTGCAACAGCTTGGCGATGTTGAGGTGGTCCTTATGCAGACTGGATAACATGGGCACTCCTTGGCACATAATTGAGAAGATCCTGTCTCGAGTATACGGCCATTTAATGCGCTAACTTTGCACTCAATCAAATCTGACGCAGACAATGCCGGCTCATCCACCCTCCTTCCCAAGACTCGGATGCCCGTCCCATACACGCAAAAAAAACAGTGCGACCCCTTTCGGGATCGCACTGCTGAGGGTCACATCAGATTGGCTTGGGCAGCTTATTGGCAGACCGAGAGCCAGTCGATGGGGCGCTTGCCCTGCTCATCGAGCAGGCGGTTGGTCTCGGAGAAGTGGCCGCAGCCGATGAAACCGCGATGGGCGGAGAGCGGGCTCGGGTGGGGTGCGCTCAGCACATGGTGGCGCTGACGGTCGATGAAGCGGCCCTTCTTCTGGGCATGGGCGCCCCACAGCAGGAAGACCACCCCCTCGCAGCTGGCGTTGATCTGCTCTATGACCCGGTCGGTGAAGGTCTCCCAGCCCAGATGCGCATGGGAGTGGGCCATGCCCGCCTGCACCGTCAGCACGGTATTGAGCAGCAAGACCCCTTGTGTGGCCCAGGACTCTAGGAAGCCGTGGTTCGGGGTGACGAAACCCGGCAGGTCCCGTTGCATCTCCTTATAGATGTTGACCAGGGAGGGGGGCGTGCGCACCCCGGGCAGCACGGAGAAGCAGAGGCCGTGGGCCTGGTTCGGGCCGTGATAGGGGTCCTGCCCCAGGATCACCACCTTGACCTGGTCCAGCTCGGTCAGCTTGAAGGCATTGAACACCTCGGTGGCGGGGGGATAGATCACCTTGCCCGCCTCCCGCTCACTCCTGACGGTCGCCAGGGTGGTCTTGAAATAGTCCTGTTCCTTCTCGGATCCAATCACATCTGTCCAGGTCACCACACCACTCTCCTCAATAAATACCCATATCTTTGCTCATCGCGCCCTGCTCCAGCATGTGCCGGTCGGCATACGGATCTGCTGCGCGAGGCAACGAGGGGCCCAGAATAGGGGCCAAGGCCAGTGGACGCAACCGTGGCCAGGCCATCTTCCCCCTGACGGGGCGCTTCATCTGCCTGCCCTGGCCGCTTTTACCATCTTATAAGCAGATATGTTTACTCATTAACCATCTCTTTTATCGATGCACTCGATGCCGCCCCAAGCCGCGGAGCCCCCTTGCCGTGGCCTTTTTCAGCTCTCCCCTGGCAACCAGCCCGGATCTCGGAAACAAAAAAACAGCAAAACATGTAGTTAAATTACTAGATTTACCAAATATAAAATGCATAATTAATATATCTTACGAAATCATAAAAATGAGAGAATTTTGATTAAACTCAATAATTTAATCCTCTCATCGCCGTGCTATTCGCGTATTTTTTGATTTGGATCAATTTTCGTATTATTACCCTCGTGGTATATATGACCCCAACGAAGCAAAGGTGTAAGGCAAGGCCCCTTTAAATCATCCATTCGATGAGGTGGTTTAAAAACATCAGGGGTATCTCCTTACCAATGAAATCCCTTCCTATGAGGAGTCATACCATGATCAAGGGCATCCAAATCACCCAGTCCAACAACGCCGCTCTGCTGAACTCTTTCTGGCTGCTGGACGAAGAGAAACAACAGGCTCGCTGCATCTGCGCCAAGGGCGACAGCTTCGCCGCCGACCAGGAAGTGGCCCTGTCCGATCTGGGTCAGTTCGAATACCGTGAGCTGCCGGTTCAAACCGAGCCGGTGGTCGAGGGTGGTCAACACCTGAACGTCAACGTGCTGCGCCGCGAGACCCTGGAAGACGCCATCGCCAATCCGGAAAAATACCCGCAGCTGACCATCCGCGTCTCCGGCTATGCAGTGCGCTTCAACGCCCTGACCCCGGAACAGCAGCGTGATGTGGTCACCCGCACCTTCACCCAGAGCCTGTAAGTCGCTCTGCGGTTAAACTGCATCATGAAAAACGGCCCTCTCGGGCCGTTTTTTTATGGATGACGATCTCTCGTCACTGCATTGATGCAAGGCCTTTGGCACTTAGCCATGTTGATCGACGCGCTGCACGGCAACCGGCTTGGCGAGCACCTCGTTCATCTGCTGCTCGTCGAGCTGATCGCAGTAGCGGGCCACCACCAGGGTCGCTACCCCGTTGCCGATGAGGTTGGTCAGGGCACGGGCCTCCGACATGAAGCGATCTATCCCCAGGATCAGCGCCAGCCCGGCGAGCGGCAGGTGCCCCACCGCCGAGATGGTGGCCGCCAGCACGATAAAGCCGCTGCCGGTGACTCCCGCCGCCCCCTTGGAGGAGATGAGCAGCACCACCAACAGGGTGATCTGATGGAACAGATCCAGCGGCGTGTTGGTCGCCTGAGCGATGAAGACCGCGGCCATGGTCAGGTAGATGGAGGTGCCATCCAAGTTGAAGGAGTAACCGGTCGGGATCACCAGCCCCACCACCGACTTCTTGCAACCGAGCGCCTCCATCTTGACCAGCATGCGCGGCAAGACGGATTCGGAAGAAGAGGTTCCCAGCACGATCAGCAGCTCTTCCTTGATATAGGAAATAAAGCGCAGGATGCTGAAACCATTGGCCTTGGCGATGCTGCCGAGCACCAGGAAAATAAACAGCAGACAGGTCAGATAGAAGCTGGCGATCAATTGTCCGAGCTGCACCAGCGAGCCGATGCCATATTTACCTATGGTGAAGGCCATGGCGCCAAATGCCCCGACTGGCGCCAACTTCATGATCATGTTGATGATGCCGAAAATAACCTGGGAGAAGCTGTCGATCACATTGAATACCAGCTTCCCCTTCTCCCCGATATGATGCAAAGAGAAGCCAAACAGCACCGCAAATAACAACACCTGCAGGATATTGCCGCTGGCGAAGGCACCGATCACGCTGCCCGGGATCACGTCCAGCAGGAAAGCGATGATGCCCTGGGACTTGGCCTGCTCCGCATAGACAGAGATGGCGCTGACATCCAGCGAGGCCGGATCCACGTTCATGCCCACCCCGGGCTGCAGCAGGTTCACCACGCACAGGCCGATGACCAGTGCCAGTGTGCTGACCACCTCGAAATAGACGAGCGCGATGGCGCCGGTTTTGCCCACCGCCTTCATGCTCTCCATCCCCGCAATGCCGGTCACGACGGTGCAGAAAATAACGGGGGCAATGATCATCTTGATTAATTTCACGAAGCCATCGCCGAGGGGTTTCATATCGGCGCCCAGGCTCGGATAGAAGTGTCCCAATATGACCCCTATGGTAATGGCCAATATCACCTGAAAATAGAGGCTGCTTAATATTTTCTTGTGCATGCTCAACGTCCTGTTAATTAATTGACACGGGCGATGGCAAAAAACGCGTGCAGGGATCCGCGGCGAGATATTTCACTCTCTCATCCGGTTCATGCCATTTCGCCATTCCAACGGCGGCACTTTCACACGTTATAAGAATTAATTTAGCGACATCAATCACACAATATATTTAACATCATTAACACCACGGCAACCGTGATATAGTTGGTCAGTGATTTATTTAAGACCTTAGTGAGAATGTCTCGGAAATAAAAATGCCCCGTAGGACGGGGCATTGTTCATTCAGCTATTCGGCTGCGGGATCAGGCGGAGGTGTCCAGCGGCTCGAAGCCCTTGATGAGATCGTCGATGGCCTTCATCTGCTTCAGGAAGCCTTCCAGCTTCTCCAGCGGCAGGGCGCTCGGGCCGTCACAGCGGGCCGCTTTCGGATCCGGGTGGGATTCGATAAACAGGCCTGCCAGACCGACCGCCATGCCGGCACGGGCCAGTTCGGTGACCTGATCACGGCGACCGCCGGAGGCGGCCCCCAGGGGATCACGGCACTGCAGGGAGTGGGTCACGTCGAAGATGACAGGGTAGCCACCCGTGGTCTTCTTCATCACCCCCAGCCCCAGCATGTCCACCACCAGGTTGTCGTAGCCGAAGTTGGCACCGCGTTCGCACAGGATCAGGCGATCGTTGCCGCACTCCTCGAACTTGTCGGTGATGTTCTTCATCTGGCTTGGGCTCAGGAACTGCGGCTTCTTGATGTTGATGACGTTGCCGGTGCGGGCCATGGCTTCCACCAGATCGGTCTGGCGCGCCAGGAAGGCGGGCAGCTGGATCACGTCCACCACCTCGGCGACCGGCTTGGCCTGATGCACCTCGTGCAGATCCGAGATGACCGGCATGCCGAAGGTTGCTTTCAGCTCCTGGAAGATCTTCATCCCCTCTTCCAGACCCGGGCCCCGGTAAGAGTGGATGGAGGAGCGGTTCGCCTTGTCCCAGCTCGCCTTGAACACGAACGGGATGCCAAGCTTGCTGGTCACTTCGACGTACTTCTCGCACACCGCCATCGCCATGTCGCGGGATTCCAGCACATTCATGCCGCCAAACAGCACGAACGGCTTGTCGTTGGCCACATTGATGTCGTTGATCTTGATATTCTTCTGTTCCATCTCAGCATCCTTAAGTGAAGGGGCTTGGGGTGTGAATCCAAGTTAGTCAGCCGTACCTCAGCACAGCGGACCACGATATTCTTTTATTTCCCAAGCATCCTCAGTGAAGGGGCTTGGGGCTCAGATCCAGCGTCGCCAGCTGGCTTTTCAGCACGTCGGCAACCGGATCGTCCGGGCACTGTTCAATAAAGTATTCAAAGTCGTCGGCGGCGAAACGGGGGCAGTCGAGCTGCTCGTAGATAAAGCCCCGATCCCGCGTCTCCAGGGGATCGCCCGGTTTCATGCGCAGCAGCAGCTCGCTGCAGCGCAGCGCCTCCGTCATGCGCTCTTCCCGCAGCAGGGCGCCCTTGCTGACGTTGAGCAGCCGCTCGATGATCTCCCACTGGCCGGAAGGCTGCAGCAGATCGTCGCTCAGGGTCGCGAGATTGCCAAGGGCACCGCGCAGTAGCAGCTCGATGCGGTGCCAGCTCAGCTCGTCGCCGTTGAAGGGGTCCACATAGACCTCACCTTCGCTGCCGGCGAAGCTCACCAGGAAGTGACCGGGGAAGCAGATCCCCTCCACGTCCAGGCCTATCTTGCGGCCCAGCTGGATGATGAGGATGCCAAGGCTCACCGGAATGCCCTTCCTGCGCGTCAGCACCTGGGCCAGATCGCAGTTGGCGCTGGAGAAGTAATCCTGCCAGTCACCACGAAAACCCAGGGTCTGGTAGAAACCGGCGAGCAGTTGGCGACGCACCTCGTCACAGTTGCCCTCGGCAATGGCCTCGTCCAGCCAGGCATCAAGGTGGGCCAGTTCGGCCTCCCCCGTGCTGACATGGCCCTGGATCTCGTCGCTGACGGAGAGGGCCAATTCTGCCAGATCATGGGCCTCGAAATCGGTCCACTCATCCACACGTATCATCTTCGTCATTCCTAACCGAATAGACTGGCCTGCTTGAACAGAGCAAGCTTGGCAATAAAGAAGACCCACCCCAGCGCCCCCAGGAAGGCGAACCAGCGGATGCCGTTGTTGCGCGCCAGGCGCAGCGCCATCATCGCGAGGAAGGCCACCACCAGGATGGCGGTCAGCTTCTCGCTGAGCCAGGGGGTGGCATTGTTGAGCGGATTGAGATCCAGCACCATGCACAGCAGTACGCCGGAGAGCACCACCAGGCCATTGAGCCAGCCGCTTGCCTGCAATACCCGAGCGTTGCGGGCCTGACCCGAGCCGGTCTGAACCCAGTAAAAGCGCAGCATGAACATCAGCACGGCCGCCCCAATCAGCAGCAGGTGAAGATGTTTCAGAGCAACATACATAACATGTCCTTGCACCATCAGACAGGCACCAGCCTGCCTGTACTCATTCGTGAGGCAGGCAACCCAGGGTCACCCGCTCGTTATCCCCGTAATCGCGCACGCTGGCTACCTCGCGATAGCCATGCTGCAGCAGGAGTTGACGCACCATTTCCCCCTGCTGCCAGCCGTGCTCCAGCAAGAGCCAGCCGCCGGGCAGCAGATGGGCCGGCGCCTGCGCCACTATCAGGCGGATATCCGCCAGCCCCTGCTCGTCTGCCACCAAGGCGGAGCGGGGCTCGAAGCGCACGTCCCCCTCATTGAGGTGGGGATCCGCACCGTCGATATAGGGCGGATTGGAGACGATCATGGCAAAGCGGGGCGCGTCCGAGAGCGGCTCAAACCAGCTACCGTCACGCACCTCGATGGGCAGGCCAAGGGCCGCACTGTTGGCGCGAGCCAGGGCGGCCGCCTCCGGCATCCGATCCACCGCCCACAGGTTAAGATCCGGGCGCTCTGACTTGATGGCCAGGGCAATGGCCCCGGTGCCTGTGCCCAGATCCAGCACGGCGCAGGGGCCGACTGGCAGGCGAGCCAGCGCCTGCTCCACCAGCACTTCCGTGTCCGGGCGCGGGATCAGGGTCGCCGGGCTCACCTTGAGAGGCAGAGACCAGAACTCCCGCTCACCGACGAGGTGGGCGATGGGTTCACCCGC